>JAURVW010000798.1 GCA_030655275.1 Solirubrobacteraceae bacterium | reverse complement strand
ACTGCCCATAATGGCGTAGCGAGCGGCGATTTTCGAAAAGGCGCTTGAAATCAGCTTTCTCCAGCTTCTTGCCCTGCTGTGTTTGGCGAGCATTGCGAACAACGTCCACAAGATCAAACACAAATTGAGCAGCAATGGCCGGTGCCGCCTCAGGCTCCTCGTTCATCAGCAAACATAAATGCGTAAAGGCCGCCATCTCAGCAAAGAAAGCATCTCCCCCATCCGAGCATGCATGATTGTCAACTCCGAGGGCTTCAGCGAAGAGAGCGGAGAGCTTGCTCTCGTCCACGGACCCGATGTTGCAGGACGCCGAGAACAAGGGCTTATCACCACGTAATGTAAGGTCAGCTTTCGCTTCCTTAGCGGCATCGCTTTTCTCGTCGGGAGTGACCTTGTTGAGAATGGACTTGTTTCCGCTTCGAGTGGAAACCCGCGAGAGCTGCATGGTCTGCCGGAAAGCGATTGGCGACACCAAAGGTTGATAAGGGGACATAGTAGAAGGAGCGGTCTGGACATCTTGGGTGGCAGTTGGAGCGCGAACATTTGAGTCCGGTGGAGTCCCTGCTCTTGGAGTAGGAACAAAAGCAGCACCCAACTTTGTTGTCGGAGTGTGATTGACAAACTGCGCGAAAGTAAAATCCTCCGGCCGCAAGGTCTCATTCGCCCGCTCAAATGCCTTGTACGGAAATTTGAAGAGACATTTCAGTTTGCCAATCGCTGTTTGTAAGAGATCGGCGTCAACCTCTTGCTGAGCTTGCGCTGTCATTGCGACTATTTCGTCATACTTGGTCCAAAAGCCTTGAGTCGCAAGGTCATCCATATAGACCGCCTTGAAGAGGTCAGAGAGTTTGTCGCGAAATTCTTGTGGAATTTGTTCATTTTTCTTGGTTGCTTCTTCCAATTGTTCCATCATTTCCTTAAACTTCTCACGCTCGACGTTCATTTCCTTCCGAATCTTGCTTGATCTAAACTTGAAAATCAACCGTGTCTGCGCCAATCTGAAACGGGGTAATAGAAAGAAGTACATTG
>JAURVW010000796.1 GCA_030655275.1 Solirubrobacteraceae bacterium | reverse complement strand
CGACGCCCGCGCCGACCCCGACCCTCGCGCCGGTGGCGCGTGAGGTGGTCGGCGCGCCCGGACCGGTTGCCGGCCCGGTTGCCGAACCGGGGACCCCGGTCCTCGCGACGACCGAGCTCGCTCCGATCGTGGCGCTGTTCGCCCCCGACCGGATGTCGCTCTCCCAGCTCGGGAGGATGGGCGTCCCGGCCGAGATCAGCAGTACCGCCAAGGGCTCGCTGCGGATCGTGCTCTCCGGCGGCGGCATCAAGCTCGTCAAGACGATGACCCTGCTCCCGGGCCAGCCGAGGAGGCCGTCCTTCAAGTTCACGCCCGCCCAGGCCAGGTCTCTCAAGAAGCTCAGGAAGCTCGAGGTGCGGGCAAAACTCACGCTCGACAGCGGCCAGGAGATCGTCTCCACCCGCATCGTCACCGTGAAGAAGTAGCGAGCGGCTCGCGGCGCGGCCCCACCCGGCGGGCGCAGCAGCCGGACTGGTCCCATCAGGCTCTGAGGCCCCACGTCCCACCGGGGGAACGGCGGTTTGGACGCAGGGCCATACGACTCGGCCCGGCCGAGGCGTGGAATGCCAGCGCATGAGCGCAGCAACCAGACCACCCAGCATCCCGCCGAAAGATGGGGTCGCGCCCGTCGACGAAGTGCTGCCCCCGGGCGAGCTCGTCACGTTCGGCCTGCAGCACGTGCTGGGGATGTACGCCGGTGCGGTCGCCGTTCCGCTCATCGTCGGGTTCGCGTTCGACCTCTCGCCCTCCGACATCGGCTTTCTGATCGCCGCCGACATCTTCGCCGCAGGCCTCGCGACGCTGGTGCAGACGATCGGCTTCCGCATCGGGAAGATCGGGTTCGGCGCCCGCCTGCCGATCATGCAGGGCTGCACCTTCGCCGCCGTCGCGCCGATCGTCGCGGTCGCCGGGGATCAGTCCAAACAGCTCCCGGAGTCGGTGTCGCACCCGCTGATGACCGAGATATTCGGGGCCATCATCATCGCCGGGATCATCGCGATCTTCATCGCGCCGGTGATCTCGAAGTCGCGGCGCTTCTTCCCGCCGCTCGTCGTCGGCACCGTGATCCTGATCATCGGCGTCTCGCTCCTCCCGGTCGCCTCCGGCTGGGCCGAGAACATCGGCGGCAAGGACCAGGGCGCGCCGAAGCAGCTCGGCCTCGCGGCGTTCACGCTCATCCTGATCTTGGCGATCCAGCGGTTCGGCAACGAGACGCTCAAGCGCACCTCGATCATGGCCGGCATCGTCGTCGGCACGATCGTCGCGATCCCGCTCGGCTTCACCGACTTCAGCAACGTGGGCGACAGCAACGTCGTCGGGTTCCCCACGCCGTTCCACTTCGGCGCCCCGAGCTTCAACCTCTCGATCGTGATCACGATGCTGATCGTGATGATCGTGTCGATGGTCGAGACCACCGGCGACCTCATCGCGGTCGGCGAGATCGTCGGCAAGGAGGCCGACGAGCAGGTCGTCGCCGACGGCATGCGGGCCGACGGCATCTCCTCCGCGATCGGCGGCATCTTCAACACGTTCCCGTACACCGCGTACGCCGAGAACGTGGGCCTCGTGAGCCTCTCGGGCGTCAAGAGCCGCTGGGTCGTCGCAGTGGCCGGCGGGATCATGGTGATCCTCGGGCTCTTCCCGATCGTCGGTGCGGTGGTCGCGGCCATCCCGCTGCCGGTGCTCGGCGGCGCCGGGTTCGTGATGTTCGGGACGGTCGCAGCGATCGGTGCCAAGACCCTCAACAAGGTGAACTTCGACGACGGCGCGAACCTCATCATCGTCGCCACGGCGCTCGGGATCGGCCTGATCCCGGTCGGCGTCCCGACGATCTACGACGGGTTCCCGGAGTGGTTCCGCACGATCGCGGGGTCCGGCATCAGCGCCGGCACGATCACCGTCGTCGCGCTCAACTACTTCTTCAACGAAGCGGGCAAGGGCAAGAAGACCGCGGATGCACTCAACGAGTCGCCGGCGCTCGTGGGAGCCGACGAGGTCGCCCACGCTCGGGCGGTGCTCGCGCGCGCCGAGGCCGAGGCCGAGGCGACCAAGGTCACGGCGGGCGCCTGATTTGGCCCGCGTGATCGTCGACGGTTGCGCCATCGCGACCGTCGACCCCGCCGGCACCGAGTGCGCCACCGGCCATCTGGTCATCGAAGGCTCCCGGATCGTCGCCCTCGGCGACGGTCCGGCCCCGCCGGAGTTCCTGGCCGACGCGACCACGACGATCGACGGTCGCGGCCTGCTGGCGACGCCCGGCCTGGTGAACAGCCACCACCACCTCTACCAGTGGGCCACGCGCGGATTCGTCCCC
>JAURVW010000790.1 GCA_030655275.1 Solirubrobacteraceae bacterium | reverse complement strand
TGGGACGCAAGCCCGGGTCCGAGCGCGTCGCGACGCTCGTGGCCAGCGCCCGCACCGCGATGCTCGAGAGCGGCGAGCGCAGTCGCGCGTGGCGCCGCGTGATCGCCGGCTGGGACACGGAGGGCTTTCGCGAGCTCATCGACGCCTACGGCAAGGTCGCCTGCCCGACCCTCGTGCTCTGGTCGACCGACGACCAGCTCGCGCCGCGGCGGGTCGCCGAGGAGGCGGCCGACCTGATCGACCACGCCCTCCTGCGGTCCCTGCCCGGAACCGGTCCGCTCCTCGCCTACGACGACCCCGTCGGGCTGGCGCGCGAGATCGGCGCCTTTCTCCGCGACGTGGCCTGACGTGCCCGTCGACCGCAGCACGTCCCGCGCATCCGGACGGACCGGTCGGAGGCGCGCGACCGAATCTGGGACAGGCGGAGGACCCTGGTTCGACACAGGGCGGTGTGCGAGGCGCCCCACGTCGTCGATGATCGGGCGACCTTCTCCCACCAGCCGGCGTGGTCGCCCCCCATGCCGGCCCCCGCGGACGGGGTGTTCCGAGGATCGGCCGACCGTTCGGCCCGAAAGCACCGCATGAGCGCCAAGCCCTCCAAGAAGAAGAAGAAGTCCTCCGTGCCGCTCGATGGCAGCGACGCCCCGAAGGCGGAGAAGACCGTCGAGCCGAAGAAGCGCGCGGCGGAGAAGATGGAGCGCAAGAAGTTCGACAAGGAGCTGAAGCGGCTGCAGGTCGAGCTGGTGCTGCTGCAGGAGTACATCAAGGCCGAGGGCCTCAAGGTCGTCGTGGTCTTCGAGGGACGTGACGCTGCCGGCAAGGGTGGCGTGATCAAGCGGATCGCCGAGCGCACGAGCCCTCGGCACTTCCGCACGGTCGCCCTCGCGACCCCGACCGACCGTGAGAAGACGCAGTGGTACTTCCAGCGCTACGTCAACCATCTGCCGGCCGCCGGCGAGCTCGTGATGTTCGACCGCTCCTGGTACAACCGCGCCGGCGTGGAGCGGGTGATGGGCTTCTGCACGGAGGCCGAGTACGAGGAGTTCATGCGATCCGCTCCCGAGTTCGAACGCATGCTCGTCCGCTCGGGGATCCTGCTCATCAAGTACTGGTTCAGCGTCAGCGACGAGGTCCAGGAGGAGCGGTTCCAGGCGCGCGTCCACGACCCGATGCGCCGCTGGAAGCTCAG
>JAURVW010000786.1 GCA_030655275.1 Solirubrobacteraceae bacterium | reverse complement strand
GGGGACGCGCGGTGTATTTGGCGTCGGAGGACGCCGTGCAGCCGTACGACGACGAGCTGCCCTACTGCGCCGCCAAGGCCGGCATCCTCGCGTTCGCGAAGGGCCTCTCGCGAACGTACGCCAGCGAGGGCCTGCTCGTGAACTGCGTGTCGCCGGCCTTCATCAGCACGCCGATGACCGACGCGATGATGGAGAAGCGTGCCGACGAGAAGGGCACCTCGTTCGACGAGGCCATCGAGTCCTTCCTCGACGAGGAGCGTCCGTACATGGAGCTCGGCCGGCGCGGTGAGGCCCACGAGGTCGCCGCGGTGATCGCCTTCCTCGCGAGCGACCTGGCATCGTTCGTGAACGGGTCGAACTTTCGCGTCGACTCGGGGTCGGTCGCGACGATCTAAGTCACCGCGACCGCGTGCGCGGCGAGGGGCTTGCGGGTCGGTCGCCGCGACTTCGTGCGCGGCGATGCCCCTCGGGTCAGTCGCCCCGCACGAAGTTCAGGGCGATCTGCTCGACCGTGGGCAGCTCGGTGAAGCCGTCCTCCTCGCCGCGGAAATGGCCGGCGCCCTGCACGAGGTTCACGTGCGAGTCGAGGCGTTCGGCGAGGCGGGCGGTCAGCGCCTCGGGGATCTCGGGGTCGTCGGTCGAGATCACGGCATGGCGAGCCTGCGTCGAGGATCGGATCAGGTCGTGGTCGATGCCCTGCACGAACGGGATCGTGAGGTCGTTCCCGGGCTGCGGATCGGAGAAGCCGGCGACGTTGACGAGCGCGCCGAGGGTCCAGCCGGCGGGCAGGCCCGTGAGGTAACGCAGGGCGGCGGCGTTCCCGACGCTGTGGGCGACGATCATGGTGCGCTCGTCGACCGGCCCGATCGCGGTCTCAAGGGTCGACTGCCAGGCGTCGGCGTCAGGCTCGAAGGGCGACGGCATCGCGGGGATCACGACCTCCGCAACCTCTTCGAGGCGGGCGCGCAGGGCGCCGTACCAGTGGTCGTCGCGGGTGCTCTTCATTGCGTGCACGACGACGATCCGGCGGGTCGGCCCCACCTCGGCGGTCACCCCGGAGGGGAGCTCCGGCGCCGCCTCGGGCTCGAGCGGCGCGAGCGGGGCGTCGTCGGGGCCGGGCGTCGCTCCCGGAAGGGGATCCGCGATGGCCGGGACCGGGGCCGGCTCGGGGGTCGGCTCGGGCGCTGGCACCGGAACCGGTGCCGGTGCCGGTGCCGGCTCGGGGCTGAGGGCCGGTGCCTGTGCCGGCTCGGGGACGAGCGCCGGAGTGAGAGCGGGGCTGGGTGCGGGGTCGGGCATGCGCTACTTCTTGCTGACGAGGAGGAGTCCGGCGATCAGGAGCACGACGCCGATCACGCGCGAAGGCGTGAGGTCGTGCTGGGGCACGCCGATCCAGCCGAAGCGGTCGATGACCACGGCCATGATCAGCTGCCCCGATACGGCGGCGGCCGTGAGAGGGCCCGCACCGATCTTCGGCACCGCCACGAGCGCGAGCAACACGAACGCCGCGCCGATCACGCCGCCGAGGAAGTACGGCCAAGCGACCTCGCCCACCTTTCCGAGGCCCTGGAGCTGGCCCAGGACGCCGGCCAGGACGAGCAGCACCAGGAAGCCGACGCCGAACGACACGACCGAGCTGCTCACCTCGCCCACGTGCTTGCCGAGCTCGGCATTGATCGGGGCCTGGAGCGTGACGAGCGCGCCGACGAGGATCGAGACGACGAGCAGCATCAGGCGCGCGGTCCCGCGGAGCTGCACCGGTTCGGCGTCGGGATCGACATCGCCTGCCGCCTTGAGGAGCTCGCCCACACCCGCCGACGGTAGCGCCGGAGCGGCCGAGTCCGCGCGAGCGGCCCGGCCCGCGATGGGCAAGGCGCCGCCCGCGGGAGGAAACGCCGCCCACCCACCCCCAAATTCGAAACGGACCGTGGTCCACCGGGCTCTCAGCCCAGTGGACCACGGTCCGTTTGCGTGGAGGGCGCGTCGAGGCGACGCCCTGAGACGCACGAGGGCCCCGCATCGCTGCGGGGCCCCGTTGCGTCGTTTGCGTCGGCGCCGGCCTCGCGGGCCGGCGGACCGCCTTAGCTCTTGTGCGCGTTCAGGCAGGCGGCGAGGCGCTGCACGCCCTCGTCGACCTGCTCCGCGCGGACGGCCGAGTAGGCCAGGCGGAACGACGACTTGCCGCCCTCCAGGAGGAAGTCGGAGCCCTTCACGAAGGCGACGTCGTAGTCGCCCTGGGCGGCCGCGGCGGCGTCGACGTCGTAGTTCTCGGGCAGCTCGTCCCAGAGGAAGTAGCCGCCGTCGGGGCGCACGAACTTGGCCTCCGGGAGGTACTTCTCGAGGCCCTCGGCGAGGAGGTCGCAGCGCTCGCGGAGCGCATCCTGCACGCGGGAGACGGCCGTGTCGAGCGAGCCGGAGACGGCGAACTCGTAGACGATCGCCTGGGCGAGCATGTCCGGGGCGATGTAGGTGTTGGTCGCGCGCGTCGCGATCGCCTTGATCAGCTCCGGGTTGCCGACGAGGTAGCCGACGCGGACGCCCGGGCAGACCGTCTTGGAGAACGAGCAGGCGTAGACGACGTGGTCGGGCGCGAGCTCGTACATCGACGGGAGCTCCTCACCACGGAAGCGGATGTCGCGGTACGGGTCGTCCTCGAAGATCGTGAAGCCGTACTCCTTCGCGAGCGCGACGAGCTCCTCGCGCTTGCTGAGCGGCAGCGTCGAGCCACCGGGATTCTGGAAGTTGGGGATGATGTGCGCGAACTTCGGGCGCAGACCACCCTCGAGCGCGGCGCGCAGGGCGGCGGTATCGATGCCGTCGGACTCGAGCTCGATCGCCGTGACGTCGGCGCCGCGACCCGTGAGGCCGAGGAGCGTGCGGTCGTACGACGGCTTCTCGACGACGACCTGGGTGCCAGGCTGGTCGACCCACTCGTCGAAGAGGAAGGCGTCGGCCTGCATCGAGCCGTTCGTGACGATCACGTTCTCCGGGGCCACGCCGTGCTTGTCGGCGAGCCACTTTCGCAGCGGCAGGTAGCCGACGGACGTGCCGTAGGCCGTCATGCCCGCGGGGTCGTTCGTGAACGCCCGGTCGGCAGCGGCACGCAGGCCCTCGATGTCGACGATGTCGACGGACGGGGCGCCGCGGGAGAAGGAGATCGCGTCAGCCATAGGGGCCGAGCCTAGAGGACGCGTGGGAGCGATCGCGGGGTGGCGCCACGCCGGGAATCGGTGAGGCCGGGCGGGCCTGGGCGGCCGGGGGACCGGCCGGGCGCTACCGGGGCGCCGATGCCGCGGCGGCGAGGCGCGCGACGAGCTCGCTGATCTCCGACCGCAGCTGGCTCGCTGCGGAGAGATGATCGTCGAGCGACTGCATGCGTCCGACGATCCGGCCGACGAGCTCGTGCACCTCGGGCGAGGCGCCGTGTTCGGCGTAGGGCCGCACCGTCGCGGCGCCCAGGGCGGAGAACTCGGCCGTCGACTGGGGCGGCTGCATGCCTCGGCCCAGGCCGGCGCCGGGGTCGAAGGGGCCGGTGGTGCCCGTCGTTCCCTGCCCGCCACCCGGGGCGGGCTCGTCGTGCCGGGGTGCCCAGAAGGCGCCGGTCGCGCCGACCGACCCCTGGATCGGGCGGGTGGCATCGGCCAGTGGTGGACGTGGAGGCGACGGTACGCCGAGGTCGGGCGCGGGCGCGCGGGTTGCGCGCTCGATGCGATCGACCGCGCGCACCACGGCGTCGATCGCGTCGTCGAGTCGGTCGTCGGCCATCGGGCTCGACCGTACCAGGACGGCTCGCCCCCGCTCCGCGAACGCCCGGGGTGGCGGGCGCTCGCGTGCAGGGAGGCGGTGGGCGGTGTGGCGGGGTCGACCCGGTCGACCCGGTCGGCCCGGTCGGCCCGGTCAGGCGATGTTGACGCTCACCCCGACGTTGGCCTCGACGGTGGTCGCCATGTCGATCCCGGCCGTGACCGTCGCGCTCACGACGACGATCAGGTTGTTCTGCGCGACCACCGGGATGGAGAGCCCGCTCGTGGTGCCCATCGACAGCGTGCCGACGCCGACGATGCCCGTGAGCGGGGGCGCCAACGTCGCGACCGCCCCCGGGATCGGGACGTACCCGTTGCTGCCGGGGTCCGCCCGCCAGACCTGGGCCTGCATCGTGATCGTCGTGCCGACGAGCGCCATGGCCTGGGTGATGCTCACGTTCGCGCTGATCCCGGTGATCGTCCCGGCGCTCACGAGGGGCTGTCCGATCGTCGTGGTGCCCGCGAGGGTGATCACGCCGCCGCTCGGGACGATGCCGTTGGTGGTGTTCACGCCGCTCAGCGGCAGGATGGTGACCGCGTTGTTCACGCCGCCCAGGACGGTCGTCGGGCGGGCCGGCGTGGCGGAGGTGCTGGCCGAGAACCGCGAGACGCCGGAGAGGCCGGCGGTGCCCGTCGCGCCCGTGGCGCCGGTCGGCCCGGTGGCGCCCGAGACGCCGGGG
>JAURVW010000780.1 GCA_030655275.1 Solirubrobacteraceae bacterium | reverse complement strand
TGAGCAGGGCGCTCGCGAAGTCCTCGGCGTCGAACGGACGGAGGTCCTCGACCCCCTCGCCCACGCCCACGAGCTTGACCGGGATGCCGAGCTTGTCGGCGATCGCGATCGCGATGCCACCCTTCGCGGTGCCGTCGAGCTTCGTGAGGACGATGCCGTCCACGGGCGTCACGGACGAGAAGATCTCGGCTTGCCGCAGGCCGTTCTGACCGGTCGTCGCGTCGATCGTGAGGAGCGTCTCGTGCGGCGCTCCCTCGAGGCGGTTGCCGATCACGCGGCGGATCTTGCCGAGCTCGGCCATGAGCTGATCCTGCGTGTGGAGGCGGCCGGCGGTGTCGATCACGACCACGTCGGCGCCGATCGCGATCGCGCGGTCGATCGCCTGGAACGCCACGGCGCCCGGGTCGCTGTTGGGTGCCCCCGTGATCACCTCGGTGCCGGAGCGGTCGCCCCACACCTGGAGCTGTTCGACGGCGGCGGCGCGGAAGGTGTCGCACGCGCCGAGGACGACCTTGAGGCCGAGCGTGGTGCGCAGGTGGTGGGCGAGCTTGCCGGTGCTGGTCGTCTTGCCGGTTCCGTTGACGCCCACGAGCAGGATCACGCTGGGGGTCTGGCGCAGGTCGATCGCGCGGG
The DNA here is from genome assembly GCA_030655275.1 of Solirubrobacteraceae bacterium. GTDB lineage: Bacteria > Actinomycetota > Thermoleophilia > Solirubrobacterales > Solirubrobacteraceae > JAGIBJ01. Next base: position 2,699 of record JAURVW010000780.1, on the reverse strand, counting down.
CCTCCTCCGTGGAGACCGTCGCGCCGGCCGCGAGCAGACGGGTGAGCTCGTCGGTGAGCTGCTCCCCGGTGGCGCCCGTCCCGGCGACCTCCTCGAGGCGAGCGACGATCCGCGCCGTCGCGGGCGCGCCCACGGCGGCTCCGATCAGGGCTTCCTCCAGGCGCTCCCACGCCTCGGCGTCGAGCGTGTCCATGAGCGTGGCCCGGACCTCGGCACCGAGCGCCTCACGCGTGCGGCCGAGCCCCTCACGGAACCGCTTGAAGAATCCGCGACGCTGCTCGGGCTCCTGCGGGCGGGGTGTTGCGACCCCTTCGGGAAGGAGTACGAGATCGGACCAGTCACGAGCCATGTGGGCCTGCGACGATACCCGGCAGGTGCCCACGCGGCGCATCTCCCCACCCAGAGGTACGCAGTGAGTCCACCCATCGAGATCCGCCCCGCCGACGCGGGCCTGTCACCAGGACGCGAACTGATCGTCGCGATGCTCGCCGAGCTCGATGCCCTCTACGGCAAGCGTGAGGGTTTCCGCCCCACCGCCACGCCGGAGGAACTCGCGCCGCCGAACGGCGCCTTCTTCGTCGCCTGGAAGGGCCACCAGCCGGTCGCGTGCGGCGGGTTCAAGCGGCTCGAGGGCCCGCTGGCCGAGGTCAAGCGCGTGTACGTGATCCCGAAGTACCGCTCGCGCGGGATCGCGTCGGATCTCCTCTCGTTCGTGGAGGAGCAGGCCCGGGTCGCGGGATATGAGCGGCTCCGCCTCCAACACGGCGCCGACCAGCCCCACGCCCTCGCGCTCTACACCGGCGCCGGCTATCACGCGATCGACGACTACAACGGCAACGTGTACGCCGCGCACTGGGCCGAGAAACAGATCGCCTGAGCGCGACGCGCGTCCGACCGCGTACGCGCCGGATAAGTTCCAGGGATGTCCACGCCGCCGCCCACCCATAAATCGTACGACGACGTCGAGTACTTCTCGATGCCGGTCCCGGAGGCCGATCCCCTCCTGATGTCGACGATCGCCAACCTCCACGACCTGGAGACGGTGGACCCGACGGACTGTTCCTACCTGGAGATCGGCTGTGGCAACGGCGGCAACCTGTTCTCGCTCGCCGGCGCGTATCCCGGGAGTCGCCTGACGGGCTTCGACCCGGCGGAGATCCCGATCCAGCGTGGCCGCGACATCGCCGAGCGCACGGGGATCACGAACGTCCATCTCCACCACGACGCGTCCGAGATCGACCTGGACGCCTCCGCCGACTACGTGGTCGCCCACGGCGTCCTCACGTGGGTCCCGGACGAGGCGCGCGCCTCCGTGCTCGAGCTGGCCGGCCGGGCCGCCCGGCCGGGTGCGCTGGTCAACTTCTCCTACCGCGCCTACCCGCATGCCTACTACGAGGCGGCCGCCCGCGACATCGGCGAGCTCGCGATCGAGATCGAGAAGGAGCGCGCGGCCGAGCGCGGCGAGACCCTCTCCTGGACCGACGAGCTCAAGATCGCCCGCGACCGCCTGCAGCTCGTCGCGACCGTCGCGTCGAAGCAGCCACATCACGGCCCGGCCCTCGCGGCGATGGTCCGCAAGTGGGGCGTGACGCCCGACTGGACCCTCTTCCACGACGACCTCTCCGACCCGATGCAGCCGTTCCGGCTCGCGGAGGTCGTGGCGATGGCCGCCGAGCAGGGTCTTCGGTACGTCGGCGAGCTCATCCCCCAGGACCTGTGGCAGTACCGCATCCCCGATGAGCACTGCGCCCTGATCCGCAAGCTCGCCGGCCCCGATGCCGCCCGTCGCCGCCAGATGGCCGACGACTTCCTCGGCGCGGCGTTCCACTCCTCGCTCTTCGTGAAGGCCGACGAGGCCCCCGAGCTCGAGCCGGAGGTGCGCGGCCGCCCGATCTACGTGCGCCAGTACCAGTACGGCACGGAGGACGGGGACCGTCTGTCCGATGCGGTCAGCGCGCCCGTCGCCCAGGTGATCCGTGAGCATCACCCCGAGGCCGTGCTCGCGACCGAGATCGCCGAGGAACTCGGCCGGGACCTCGACGTCGTCCACCGCGAGTTGCTCGAGCTCCACTCCCGCGACCTCGCACGACTCACCACGGCACCGCCGCGCACGCCGGTCCCGCTCTCCCCCAAGCCCAAGGCGCTGCCCTTCGCGGCCGACCAGGTGCGCCTGGGTTCGGAGTTCCTCAGCAGCCGGTACCACGTGGGAGTGAACTACGAGTACACCGCCAGGCGAGCGGTCCTGCTGGTCGCGGACGGCACCCGTGACCGCGATCAGATCGTCGCCGACCTCCCGGCCGCGGCCGAAGCCGCCGGGCTCTCCGCTGGCCTCGACGAGGTCATCGCGACCATCGACTCGGTGCTCGAGAACCTGGAGCTCGACGGGCTGTTCGTGGTGTCCGACGACTGACGAAACCCGCTCGGCCACGGTCGACGACCGCGGCCGAGCGGGCCGGGCTCAGTCGTGGTCGACCGGGCAGCCCGCGCGTTCGGCCTCGGCCTCGCCGGCCGGGGAGACCGGGCAGCCCGTGGCCCCTTCGGTCGCCTGCGTCGAGACGGCCGGGCCGGTCGGCTGGGCCGGGCGTTCGGCCACGCCGTGCCCGATGATCGCCGGAGCGCCGACGCGGCGACGCACCTGGACGGGCATGCCGTCGCGCGGCCGCATCGTGATCGCGACCTCCCGACGGATCCGCGTCCCG
>JAURVW010000761.1 GCA_030655275.1 Solirubrobacteraceae bacterium | reverse complement strand
CCGATCCGGAAACGGCCGGACGATCGCCTCGGGCGCTGCGGCCCGCACGAGCGGCACGGCCGGCTCGGAGACCACCGCGGTCACGTACCCCGCGCCCGCCCGCTGCGCGCCACGCACGGCGAGCAGCCCGGCACCCGGGTACTTCTCTCCGCCGGCGAGGACGACGACGGCGCCGGCCGCGTACTTGTGCGAGTCGCCGCCGCGACCCGGCAGCGCGCGCAGGACCGCGTCGCGCAGGGCACTCGTCTGCGGCTCGATCGGGGCTCCGGCGGGGATTCCGATGTCGACCACCTGCAGGGTCCCCACATGGCCCTTGGCGGGGCGCACGAGGTGTCCGGGAGACGGCCGGTGGAAGGTGACGGTGCGGATCGCGCCCACGGCCGGCCCCTCCACCGCTCCCGTGGCGGCGTTCGTGCCGCTCGGCACGTCGCAGGCGACGACGGGCAGTCCGGCTTCGACCAGCGCTTCGATGGCGGCGAGTTCCGCGCCGCGAGCCGGTCCCGTCGCGCCGGTCCCGAGGAGCGCATCGATCGCGCCGGTGGCCGTGCGGAGCAGCTCCGGGGAGAAGGCGTGGGTCGGCACCTCGGTGGCGTCGCGGGCGAGCGCCGCGTCGCCGCGATAGCTCTCGGCCGCCCTCGTGAGGAGCACGAGCACCTCGCGACCGGCCTCATGGAGTGCCTGGGCAGCGACGAGACCGTCTCCGCCGTTGTTGCCCGGCCCGCAGAGGACGGCGATGCGGCCGCTCGGCAGCGCTGCGGCCGCCGCCGTGGCGAGTGCCCGCCCCGCGCGGAGCATGAGCGTGAAGCCGGGCGTGCCGAGTTCCGCGGCGTGGCGGTCACTGGCGCCGAGCTCCTCCGGCGAGAGCAGCGGTGAGAGCCAGTTCGTCATGCCGGGACCACCATCGCGACCGCCGCGGCGGACGCGCGCGTGTGGGTGATCGAGAGCGCGATCGGGCCCCGGTCCGTCAACGGTCCGTGCAGGACGATCCCGGGGGCACCGGTGGGCTTGTGGACCACCTCGATGTCGAGGGCGTCCCAACTCGCCAGCTCCAGGGCCTTCACGACCGCCTCCTTCGCGCAGAAGCGGGCGGCGTAGTGCCGGGCGGGCACGGCCTGACCGTCGGCGTAGGCCTGCTCGCCCGGCGTGAAGAGCCGGGCCCTCAGGTTGGGGGTGCGCTCGAGCGCCGCGGCCATGCGGTCGACCTCGATCAGATCGATCCCGAGCACGGCGCGGCCCGCCTACTCGACGGTGACGGTCTTGGCGAGGTTCCGCGGCTGGTCGACGTTGAGGCCGCGGCGCACCGCGATCTCGTAGGCGAGCAGCTGGAGAGGGATCACGGCGAGGAGCGGCTGCAGCGTCCAGTCCGTCAGCGGCACCGGGAACACCTCGTCGGTGTGCTCCGACATCGCCGCCTCATCGCCCGCGGTGACGACCGCGAGGACGTGCGCACCGCGCGCCCGGACCTCCTGGATGTTGGAGATCACCTTTTCGCGGACCGGGGAGTTCGTCGCCACGACGACGACCGGGGTCTGCTCGTCGAGCAAGGCGATCGGGCCGTGCTTCATCTCGCCCGCCGGGTAGGCGTCGGTCGCGATGTACGAGACCTCCTTGAGCTTCAGCGCGCCCTCGAGCGCGATCGGCAGGCCGACGTGACGGCCGAGGTAGAGGAAGAAGTCGGCGGCGTGGTGATCGTCGGCGGCGCGCTTGATCGACGCCTCCGACTGCTCGAGCAACTCCGTGATCGCGTGCGGGATCGCCTTGAGGCCCGCGATGAGCTCGCGACGCTCGGAGACGGACTGCACCTCGCGGAGCTCGGCGAGCTTGAGCGCGAGGAGGTACATCACGGCCAGCTGACACATGAACGTCTTCGTCGCGGCGACGCCGATCTCGAGGCCGGCGCGGGTGAAGAGGACGCCATCGGCGTCGCGGGTGGCCTGGGAGCCCATCACGTTCGTCACGGCGAGGACCGTCGCGCCGGACTCGCGGGCCACGCGCATCGCGGCCAGGGTGTCGGCCGTCTCGCCGGACTGCGTGATGCCGATGACGACGTCGGACGGGCGCAGGACCGGGTTGCGGTACCGGTACTCCGAGGCGACCTCGACGTCGACGGGCACGCGCGCGTACTCCTCGATCACGTACCGGCCCAGCAGGCCCGCGTGGTAGGAGGTGCCGCAGGCGACGATCACGATGCGCGTCGCGTTGCGGAGCGGCTCGAGGTCGAAGTCCTCGCCGAAGTCGACGGCGTCGTCCTGCCAGAGGCGGTCGGCGATGGTCTCGGCGACAGCATCCGCCTGCTCGTGGATCTCCTTGAGCATGAAGGTGTCGTAACCGCCCTTCTCGGCGGTCTCCTCGTCCCACTCGACCTCGTAGGTCTCGCGCTCGACGATGCCGTCCTCACCGTGGATGGTGGCGCCCTCGGCGCGCAGCTCGACGACCTCGCCGTCCTCGATCGTGAGGGCGTGGCGGGTGTACTGGAGGAAGGCCGGGATGGCCGAGCCGACGAACAGCTCGCCGTCGCCCTGCCCGATCACGAGTGGGCACTCCTTGCGAAACGCGACGAGGCTGCCCGGCTCGGCCGCCGACATCGCGACGAACGCGTAGTGGCCCTCGAGCTCGGCGACGGCGGCGGTGACGGCACCCTTGAGCCCCTGGTCGCCATGGGAGGCGATGAGGTGGGCGATCACCTCGGCGTCGGTCTCGGAGGTGAACCTGGCGCCGCCTGCGATGAGGCGCTCGCGCAGGATCGCGAAGTTCTCGACGATGCCGTTGACGACCACGTGCACGCGGTCGGCGGTGTCGAAGTGCGGGTGGGCGTTGGCCTCGGTGACCCGGCCGTGGGTGGCCCAGCGTGTGTGGCCGATGCCCGTGTGGACGCCGGCACCGTTGGACGCGCCGTTCAGGCCGCCGCGCTCGTCGACGGCGGCGCGGAGGTTGGCGAGGTTG
>JAURVW010000756.1 GCA_030655275.1 Solirubrobacteraceae bacterium | reverse complement strand
CTGCACGACATCGGCAAGATCGCCGTTCCGAGCGACATCCTGCGCAAGCCGGGCAAGCTGACCGACGAGGAGTTCGAGCAGATCAAGACCCACAGCGACGTCGGTGGACGCCTGCTCGAGCGGATCCCCTTCACCCGGACGGTCGCGCCGCTCGTGCGCGCCATCCACGAGCGCTTCGACGGCTTCGGCTACCCCGACAACCTCGTCGGCGCGGCGATCCCGGTCGGCGCTCGCATCGTGGGAGCGTGCGACGCCTACGACGCGATGATCAGCGACCGGCCGTACCGCGCCGGCATCGGCCACCCGGCCGCGGTCGCCGAGCTCCACCGCTGCTCCGGCAGCCAGTTCGACCCGGTCGTCGTCGACGCCCTCGTCGCCGAGCTCACCGCCACCACACCCTGACCGGTCACCTCTGAGGGAAGTCCCCGCCGCGGGGAGGCTCTGAGCGGGAGCCCAGCCGCGGCGCTCAGGAACGACGGCGCGCCCGCCCCTCGATCCGAGGGACGGGCGCGCTCCGTCGTCTTCCTGGGGAAGAAGCGGTGCGGGCAGGCGGTCGCCGTCATGCGAGGTCGCCGGCCCTGGATAGTGGGACAAGGTCGGATGCCCAGGGGCTGGGATCAGCCGTAGCGGTGCGGCTGGAAGGCCTGCTCGGAGGGCGTGATCGGCGTGTTGGGAGCGGCGAGATGAAGCATGCTTCGATCCTGCTGACGGGACGCTCCCCCGACTTCGGGAGATCCCCCTGGACCGCATCCCTGAAACCCCGGCCCGAACCCCGAACGACCCCCTGGGTCCGGGGGGCCGGCACCGACCCAGGGTGCGGGTACCTCCAGGGTCCGTGAGTCGCACGGGGCCCGCGCACTTCTCGGCAACCGCCCTGGTGCTCCTGGGACCGGGGCCGCGGCCGCTTCTGGCGTGTTCGCGCAACTCCGGCGACTCGCTACGGTTCTGCTCTCCATGGCCATCGCACCGACCGAACTGCCGGAGACGGACGCCCTCAGCGCCTCTCGGAGCGTCTCCGAGGGCGGCGGCGGCGCCGTCTGGGGCCGACGGTTCCTCTGGCCCGAGACCGTCGCGCTGCTCGCCATCGCCGTCGCCTCGCTCGGGGCCTACCTGAGCTGGCCGCTGCTTCCGACCTACGACCTCGCTCACCAGCTCCTCTGGGGCTACGACATCGTCCACGGCCGCACTCCGGAACTGTCGTCGTTCCGTGCGCCGACCGAGCATCCGCTCACGATCCTGTTCGGGATCCTCGTCGCCCCGCTCGGCGAGACCGGACAGCACCTCGCGGTCCTCACGCAGCTCGTGGCCTTCGTCGCGCTCGTCGCGGGCGCATACGCGCTGGCGGGCGCGCTCTTCGGTCGCTGGGTGGCGTGGGCGACGGCGGTGCTCGTCGTCTCGCGGCTCGACTACGCCGCACTCGCGATCCGCTCCTATCTCGACGTCGCGTACCTTGCCCTCGTCGTCTGGGCGGCGGCCCTCGAGGCGCGGCGACCCCGACGCGGCGGCGTCGTCTGGGTGCTCTTGATCGCCGCCGCGCTGCTACGCCCGGAGTGCTGGATGATCGCCGGGCTCTACGCGATCTGGCTCGTGAGCGACCGGCCTCGCTGG
>JAURVW010000745.1 GCA_030655275.1 Solirubrobacteraceae bacterium | reverse complement strand
CCGATCCGGTGAAACCGATGACAGACCCATGCGCCATCGTGTTGGGGGCCTCCGGCTCGGGGGGGGAGGCACTGCTGGCCGAGATCCTGCGTTGCGGTCGCTTTCGCCAGGTCGTGGCCCTGGTGCGGCGCCCGCTCGAGCTGCAACCCGGCGCCGCGGTGGTTCAGCATCTGGTGCCAGACATGGCGCCGGACCCGCTGGCCCGGGCGGTGGTCGATGCGACGCGCGCGATCGAAGGCGAGGTGACCGGGTTCAGCGGCCTGGGGGTCGGGGCCGGCACGGCGAAACTTTCCCTCGATGAGCACCGCGCCGTCGACGTCGAGCTCAACGCGGCATTCGCCGCCGGGCTGCGAGCGTCCGGGAAGGTCCGGCACCTGCTCTTCATGTCGGCGGTGGGTGCCGACCCGAACGCCAGAGCGACGGGTTCCGGCGCGGCGGGCATGCCGCGCTACGCCCGTGTCAAGGGCGAGGCCGAAGTGGCGGTCACGAAAGAGGGGCCCGCCGTGGTGAGCATCTTTCGCCCGGCCATGATCATCGGTTCACGGCACACGCCACGGCTGCTGTCGGCGATCCTTCCGCTTTTCGCGCCGCTGACGCCACCGAAGTTTCGCTCCATCCGGACCACGGAGATTGCCGGGGCGATGGTCGCCGTCGCGTTGCTCGCGCCGGCGAACAGCGCCGTCTACAGCTATCCCGAAATGATGGAAGCGCTGGCGGGCCGCTAGCCGTGCCGGGCGCGCACCATCATCATTCGGCCTGGATCCCGGCCGACTTCACGATCTGGCCCCACTTCTGCGACTCGCCGGTCTGGAATTTCGCCATCTCGTCCGGCGTGGTGGTGAAAAGCTCGGTGCCGGTCGGTTCGTAGAACGCCGTCTTCGCGGCATCGCTCTTGGCGGCCTTCACCAGCAATTCGTTCAAGCGCTTCACCACCGCGGGCGGCGTGTTGGCCGGCGCGTAGGCGGCGAACCAGTAGCCCATCGAATAGCCCTTCACGCCCGCCTCGGCGATGGTCGGCACGTCCGGCGCCA
>JAURVW010000736.1 GCA_030655275.1 Solirubrobacteraceae bacterium | reverse complement strand
GGCGAGCGGCGCGACGCGGTCGAACAGCTCGTGGAGGTCCTGGCCGCGACCGTCGGTCGCGTCACCCAGGGACTGGAAGTTCTTGGAGACGTTCTTCCGGGTCTTCGGGTTCAGCGTGTTCAGCACCTTGTCGATCGGCACCGCCTCCTTCTGGGCGGCCACGGCGAGCGTCCCGCCGTCCGGGATGGCCGAGGCCTTCGCGGAGCCCGGATCCAGGTCGATGTAGTTCTCGCCGACCAGGGTCTTCTGGCGGACCAGGATCTTCGCGTCCCGGAAGATCGGAGCGTGCTTCTTCTGGATCTCGAGGACCATCTTGACGCGGCCGTCGGCCCCGTTCTCGATCGAGCCGACCTCGCCGACCTGGACGCCCGCGGACCGGACGTCGGCGTGCTTGAGCACCTGCTGCGGATCGGTGAGGACCGCGGTGACCTTATAGGGGTTCTCCGACAGCGGGAGCTTGCCGCCGGCCACGTTGTAGAAGTAGGCCAGGATCGCCATACCACCCGCGAGGATGAGGAACAGCACGAACGACTTCGCAGCCAGGTTCGGGGTCTTCATTACTTCTGCTCCTGACTCACCGCGTCGGTGCGCGACGGGGTCGGGGTGAGAGTGCCGTAGTTGATCTTGGTCAGCGCACCCGGATCGGTGAAGCACGGCGGGACGATCGGCCGGAAGGCCGCCTTCGCGCCGGCGTTGCTCGCGTTTAGCGTGCCGTCGAGGTCGACGGTCGCCAGCGCGCGGGCGTCGGGGGCCATCGAGCCGGTGCCCTGGTACTTCAGCAACGAGCTCACGCGGTTGACGAGGGCGCCGACCACGGGGAGGCAGGGCTTCAGGAGATCGGTGCCGTGGTTGATCTGCTTGAACTGCCCGACGAGCGGCGTCAGGGCCGCGGAGCCGTTGGCCGACGTCCGGCGGAGCTCGCTGGCCAGCGGCCGCAGTGCGCGGACCGAGGGCCGCAGCGACTTGACCGGCGGGGTCGCCTCGTCGGCGAAGTCGCTCAGGCTGTCGAGCCCGGACGGCAGCTTCTTGGCGACGGGCTTCAGCGACGTCAGCGCCGCGTTCAACGGCACCGTCGTTGCGCTCAGGTTGGCGAAGGTGGACTGCGCGTTCTGCAGGGTCCCCGGCAGCTGGGCAAGCGTGGAGTTCAGCGTGGTGCGGTGCTGCGCGAGCGTGCCGAGCAGCTTGCCGCCGTTGTCCACGAAGCCCGAGACCTGCTGGTCGCGGGTCGCCAGGACCGTGGTGAGGTTGCCGAGGTTGTGCACCAGCCGGGCCGTGTTGGTCTTGCGCTGG
>JAURVW010000735.1 GCA_030655275.1 Solirubrobacteraceae bacterium | reverse complement strand
GGCCGCCAGCAGGCGTTCGCCTATGAGCAGGAGGTCGCCGGCAACGCCTCCCAGCGCCACCACGTGCGGTTCTGGCCGACGCCGGACGACTGGTACTTGCCTGGTGGGCGCAGGGTCGACTGGCTGGCCGCCGGCACCTACGACCGCAAGGTCGGACTGTCGTTGTTCACGCTGCAGGTGACCCACAAGATCGATGCCGACATCGACGCCGAGCGCGACCACGTCGTCGCCACCGTTCGCGCGGCCGACGACGCGGCGAAGGTCGTGCTCCTGGGCCACCTCTTCGTGCCGTTCCACACGCGTAACGGCGGGGGCGACATCGTCCGGACCGACGGGGCCTTTCCGATCCTCGACCTCACCGCGGTGGCGCCGACCGACACGCCGAAGCCGGTCCGTACCGCCCCACCGACAGGGCGTCGCCTCCCACCGCTGATGCTCGTCACCGCGGGCCTGCTGAGCGCGGCCAAGGCACTCGGCACCCTGATCGGGCTGCTCCTCTTGGCGACCGGCATCTCGAACCGGACCGCGCTCTTCCCCGACACCTCGACCGTGCAGCTGATCCAGATCGGCGCAGGGGCCGCGGCCCTCGTCGCGCTCTGGCTCCTCACCCTGACGCGCCGACGGTGGGCGAGGACCCTCCTCATGGGCGTCTGCACGCTCGACGCCGTCGGCCAGCTCGCCTCGCTCGGCGGAATGAGCGGCGACGACGTGAGCCGGATCGTCCTCCTCAACGCCGGCCTCTCCCTCCTCGTGCTGATCACGGTCAGCTCCGACGGGGCGCGTCGCTGGGTCTCGCGAACCGAGCCGACCGAAGCTGGCGTTGGAGCCAGGGACTAGCGCACAGCTCCCAGTCGCTGCCTTTGCGGTGGACGCTGCCTGAGCCCGTGGGTAGGGTGGTGGCCCGCCGCGGGCCCCCACCACCGATCCCAGGAGCCAAACTTGTCGCACGTAGTGGACTTCGTCGACGTCTCGACCGAGGGCCTGGAGTCGTCGCCGGTCGTCGACGCACTCGCCGGGCTGCGAGCCAACGAGGCCCGCTATTTCAAGAACAAGTACGACCACGTCTTCACCACCGAGCGCGCCGACAGCCCGGCCGGCGCGGACGCCGTCGCGTTCGTGGCGAAGGTCTTGGCCGACGAACGCGACCTGTCGATCGGATCGAAGCCGCTCGAAGCGACCGCCTTCCAGGTCGAGAACATCAAGATGACGTACGTCTTCTACGAGTGCGGCCTGTCGATCAACGTGATGTACACGCTCGACGGAGAGAAGCCCAAGCGTGCGGTCGGTTTCAAACTCTCCGACGGCATGGAGATCCCGAGCGAGCTCGCCGACAAGTTCAAGTTCGCGCGACAGAAGTCCAAACTCGCCGGCGAGATCCGCGGCACGTACTTCGTGATCAAGGGCCAGTACTGACGGTCGCTGCGTCCCAGTCCCGGCAGAAGACGCCCGCTCGTTCCATGCCGGTCGCCGCACAGCCGCCCCGGCCCCTCAGCAAGGCGAGCTGATGATCTGAACGGTGCCGGGGGCAGAGATCGCGGCCACCGGAACCTTGGTCGTGATCGTTCGTTCCCCGGGGTACCCGGGCGTCGTGACCCAGACTTCGGAGGGGTTGGGCTCGAGGAGCCCGTGCATCGCAGCGGCCGTCCAATGGGACAGCGCCGACCCCGGTCCGGCGGCCAGGAGAGCCGCCCTCTTGAACTGCCGATCGGAGAGTGCGGCACCGCCGATCAGGTAGACGCCCGGAAACACCCGAGCCACGGCTTTCCGTTCGACGAGTGTTTCGATCGCGTCGTAGGTGAAGCCAGCGCCGGTCAACTGACTGGTCGTCACGCAGTCGTCCTGATCCGCGCCGAGTTGTGAGAGACGGCGCCGCAGCTGCTGATCGATATCCATGCAGCTCATGCTGCTGAGCAAAGGCGCCCAGCACTCGCGCGAACTGCAACAACTTCGCGTAGTCCCGAACCCGAGATCCCCGCGCAGGCCGCAGCGGAATGGCCGTGTTGCTGGCTTCGAACGCACCACCGCTCAACCGCGACGGGCGTGCAGGGCGTCCAGGAGATTGCGGCGGGCCTCGAGAACTTGGCGGGCGCAGGCCAACGCGTCGGCTTCGACGTCCTCATTCCCGAAGCGAAGGACCGTGATCGAATGTCGACGCATATGACGGTCCCTCGCCCTGTCCGCGGCCCGTCGAGCCGGTCGCCGGTGCACCCCGCCGTCGACCTCGACCACGAGCCCGACGTCCTCGTAGTGCTGGTCGGGGAAGTAGGTGGCGCCGGGCAGTCGCAGCGGTTGATTGACCCGCGGTCTTGGCAGACCAATCTCCAGGACGGCGCCCAGGAGCTCGAACTCCGCTCTCGTCTCGACGCGCGTGCTCCCGTCACTCACGATCGCAACCGCGCGTCGAACCTCGCCGATGAGCGCTGAACCTTCGACTCCCCGACCGGTTTCTTCGTCGATCTCGTTCGGCCGCAGCAGGTTTCGGTAGTCGGCCTCACGCCAGGCCCGGAGAACATCCTCGGGTTCGCCAGGCGGAGAAGCACCAAACGGCGAACCGAGGACACCTCTCCGTCGCGTACACCGAAAACAGTCCGCAGTTGCCGCCCCGCACGGCCGCGGACGGCGGACTGTGGACACCTTTCCGTCGCAGACACGGAAGACAGTCCGCAGTTGCCCTTCTCGGCGCGCGCGGCAGCCCTGGCCTCGACGGCGCACATGGTCGGACAGGATTCGGGTGACGCCGACGCTTCGTGTCAAACTGTCCACATGGCCTCTGCGAACCCTGAGCTGTCCGTCGTCGACACGCTGCGCCGGAAGGCCGGGGAGAGTCCCCGCACCCGCGCACTCGATGCCGAGTTCCTACGGGTCGTCGAGGAGCTGCACAGCGCGGACTTCGACGAGGTCGCCGCCAAGGTGGGCAGCAACGCGAAACTTCGCGACGGACTGGCCGGCTGGCTGATCTCCGCGCGCTCACGCGGTCTGCTCACGCCGCTCGCCGCCGATGGCGGCCGCCAGCGCTTCGTCGTCACCCCGCTGGGTCACGAGCGCCTCGTCGCTAGTGGCTGACGAGGACGAGGGCCTCCACCGGCCCTACCAGCACCAGTTCTTCGACGACGCCGGCGCTCCACGCCTCGCGAGATGCGCAGTGCTCTTCGTCGACCTGCTCGGGATCTCGCAGCTCGCCGGATCCGAGAACGCCGCCACCTACCTGCGGACCCTCAACGAGGCCCTGAGCACATCTCGAAACCTCCTTCGTGAGGACTCGCCGTGGCCTGCGGCGTACTTCTCCGACAGCCTCGTGATCGTGAGTCCGGTCGCCGACGGCTCGGACTGCTCCGCCCTCACCGGCCTGATCGAGCAGGCCGCCTCGCTCCAGACCGACCTCCTCGAGCACGGCTACTCGCTTCGCGGCGGCATCGCCCTCGGCGAGATCCACCTGAGCCGGAACCTCATGTTCGGGCCGGGACTGATCGAGGCCTATCGCCTCGAGCAGGCGGCCTCGATCGACCCGCGGATCATCCTGAGCGACGAAGCCGCCACGACGCTGCGCGCGGGCTCCGGCGACGATGTCAACGAGCTCGGCTGGCTGCTCCTGGAAGACCAGGACGGGCGGCTGACCGTCGACTACCTCACGTCGTCGATCATCGCCTACCGCTTCGAGACCACCGACGAGGGCCTTGAGTGGCACCGGGATCTCATCCTGAAGCGCCGTTCCGAGCATGCGGGGACGATCGCCATCTGGTCGAAGTGGAACTGGGTCGGGCAGTACCACAATGCGGTCTGCGCCTACCTCGCCGACTCGAGCCCCGAGCTGCGCGTCCCCGGCGTCGGCGAGCGGCGCTTCTCCCTGTTCGCGCCGACGAGCTGAGCGCCCGGGCGTCAGCGGGCTCGCCACGCTGCCGGCCTGGTCCACCAGCGCGAGTGCAAGGCGCGTCGCTCAGTCGACCTGCGGCGCCGGCGAGTGCGAGGCGCGTCGCTCAGACGACCTGCGCCGCCGCGTGGCCCGACGCCCAGGCCCACTGGAAGTTGAAGCCGCCCAGGTGGCCGGTGAGGTCGAGCACCTCACCGATGAAGTAGAGACCAGGGCTCTTGAGCGACTCGAAGGTCTTCGACGACACCTCGCGCGTGTCGACGCCGCCGAGCATCACCTCGGCCGTGCGGTAGCCCTCGGTGCCAGCGGGCACGAACTGCCACGCGCTGAGCCGGCTCGCGACGTCGCTCAGCTCGCCCGGAGTGAACTGCTTCATGGGCTTGGAACCAAACCAGTAGTGCTCCATGAGCAGGGCGGTCTTCTTGGTGAAGACGTCGGCGAGCAGCGTCCTGAGCTCGGTGTTGGGGCGCGAGGCCCGCTCCTGCTGGAGCCACTGCAGGGCGTCGCGGTCGGGAAGGAGGTTGATCTCGACGGTGTCGCCCGGGTTCCAGAACGACGAGATCTGCAGGATCGCCGGGCCGCTGAGTCCCCGGTGCGTGAAGAGCAGGTTCTCGCGGAAGCTCTGGCCGTTGCAGCTGGCGGTGCAGTCGATGGACGTGCCCGACAACTCGTTGCACAGGTCGCTGAGGTCGTGGTCGGTGACGGTGAACGGCACGAGGCCAGCGCGGGTGGGGAGGACGGTGTGGCCGAAGGCGCGAGCGACGTCCATGCCGAAGCCGGTCGATCCGAGCGTCGGGATCGAGAGCCCGCCGGTTGCGATCACGACCGACTCCGCGCGCACGGCGCCGAGGTCGGTGTCGAGGGCATACCCGCCGCCGTCGACGGGGTCGATGCCGTGCACCTTCGTCCGTACGTGCAGCTCGACCCCGGCCCGCTCGCACTTGCCCAGGAGCATGTTGAGGATGTCCTTCGCGCGGTCGTCGCAGAAGAGCTGGCCCAGCTTCTTCTCGTGGTACGGGATGCCCCATTCGCTCACCATCGCGATGAAGTCCCACTGCGTGTAACGCGCCATCGCCGACTTGCAGAACTGCGGATTGGGGTGCTGGGAGTGGTAGTTCTCCGGCTCCGCGTACATGTTCGTGAAGTTGCAGCGACCCCCGCCCGACATGAGGATCTTCTTGCCGGGCTTGTTGGAGCTGTCGAGCAGCAGCACGCGGCGACCGCGCTCGGCGGCCGTCATCGCGCACATCAGCCCAGCGGCGCCCGCGCCGATGATCACCACGTCGATCGAGCGCACGCTCGCTTCCTCAGGCACGACGGCGATCTTGCCAGGGGACGACGAACGGCGCCCGGCCCGACGACCGAGGTCGCCGAACCGGGCGCCGCCCGAGCTGGCGGATCGCATCGCCTGCGACCCGCCCTGCTTCGATCCTCAGGCCTTGGCGACCGGCTTCTTCGGGGTGTCGTCCGAGGAAGGAGCAGCGCCGTTGGTGCTGCCGTGTCCGCTGCCGTTCCCGGTGAGACCGAGGCCTTCGCCCTTGATCAGGCGCTGGGCCACCGGCAGGAGGGCCGCAGCCGCACCGACGGTGCCGGCCACGCCGCGGGACAGGCCCTCGGCGCCGTCAAGCACGATGAGCTGCTCGACGTTGTCGTACTGCTTGGCCGCCGCTGCCACGATCTCCGGCAGGCGCTCGGCGATCTGCTGGGCGATGACCGCCTCGGAGTTCGTCGAGAGGGCCTCGTTGCGGGCCTGGATGCCGTCGGCCTCGGCCATGGCACGCGCCTTGACCGCGGAGGCCTCGGCGTCGCCGGTGAGTTTGGTCGCCGATGCCGACGCCTCGCCGTTGACCTTCACGACGTTGGCCTGCGCCTCGCCGTTGACCTTGGTGACCTTGGCCTGCGCCTCACCGCTGAGCTCGGTCGCCTTGGCCTGCGCCGCGGCGGCGAGTTCGACCTCACGGGCCTTGGCCTCGGCCGCCTTCACGGCCGCCTCACGGGCGGCCTGGGCGAGCGTGACCTGCTCGTACGCCTTGGCGTCCGCCGGGCGGCGGATCTGCGTCTGCAGGCGCTGCTCGGTGAGGTCGGCCTCGAGCTGCGCTGCCTGCGTCTCGGCCTGGATCACCTGCTGGCGAGCCTTGGCCTCGGCCAGCGGACCGGCCTGGGCGGCCGACGCGTTGGCCTGCTCGGTCTCGGCGGTCGCCTGGGCCTGTCGAACGGCCGAGTCACGGGTGGACTCCGCCATCTGGGCCTGGGCGGCCTGCTCCTTCTCGACGGCATCGCGCAGGCGCTCGGCCTCCGCGACGCGGGCGTTCTTGGCCACCTCGGCCGCCTGCGGGCGCCCGAGGTTCTCGATGTAGCCGGGCTCCTCGCCGTGGGTCGGATCGGTGATCGACTGCAGCTGGAAGGAGTCGATGTGCAGGCCGAGCTTCTCCATCTCGGACTGGCACGCCTCGAGCACCTGCGAGCGCAGGGCTTCGCGGTCGGAGATGAGCTCCTCGACCGTCATCGAGCCGACGATCGAACGCAGCTGGCCGTTGGCGATGTTCTCGACCGCGACCTTCATCTGGTCCTGCTGGCCGAGGAAGCGGCGGGAGGCGTTGGCGATCGACGTGAAGTCGTCGGCCACCTTGAACACCACGACGCCGCGGACGACGACGGGCACCGACTGACGCGAGACGAGCGACTCGTGCGCGTTCGCGTTGCCGACGGTGATGGTCATCGTCTCCAGCGACAGCTTGCGGACGGTCTGCAGCACGGGCAGGACGAGCGTGCCGCGGCCGGAGATGATCTTGAAGTCCATCGACTCGCCCGCGTTGTTGTCGCCGCGGGCCAGCAGGCCGGAGATGATCAGCGCCTCGCTCGGCTCGGCGACCTTGTACATCGACCAGACGATGAAGAACAGGACGAGGATCGCGGCCGCGGCCGCGATGATGGGGATGTAGGTACTTGGTTCCATGTGACCTTTGGGTGGGAAGTGTTGGTCTCGTGTCTATCCGCGCCGATGTGTCACTGCCCGGAGGCAGCGGTCATCGACCCGTCGCCGACGGGAGAGCGTGATCGGCGGCGGCGCCGGTTATCCGCGCGGGGGAATGCGGAAGGGTGGCGTGCCGGGTTCGCTCTCGACGAGTTCTACGTCGACGGAGCGGGGCGGCGCATACGCCGTCACCTTCACCGTCTCTCCAGCAGGGATCGCCACTCCGGGCGCCGCGCGGGCGTAGAACTCCTCGGTGCCTCCGCGCACCGGGATGAGGACCGCTCCGAGGCGGCCGGGCCAGATTCGGTCGGTCACGCGACCGACCTTTCCGACGACGACGTGGTCAGCCATGCAGACCACCCGCCTTGGCGAGAGACGCACCACGGGTGCACGGGAGAAAGAATGGATCTCGGGTGCACGTGTGTGGAATGGCGGCCTCTCGGTCGGATGGGGGACGACACGCGGTGTCGTCTCTATAAGAGTAGCGGAACACCACCGGTTTTTGTGAGTTTTTCACGCAGTTCTGGCGAGATGTTCGATTGACACGCATGGGATCGGCCCGATGGCGAAGACCTGAACTGTTGCCGCCGTGTGAGCCGACCCGCCGACGCCCTTCGTACTCCCGAGATGGAGCCGGCCACGCACGCCCAGCTACCTCGTCCCGACTTCGACGACGCCGCGGCCTGGGTCGCCGAACACCTCGGCGACCTCACGCTCGAGGGACCGTCGGGTGTGGTGGCGTCGCCGCGGTTCAGGGGAGGCCAGACGGCCGCAGATGCGGCACTGGAAGCCTTCGACGTTTCCGGGTACGCACGATCGCGTAGCGGCGTGTGGCCGCCCTCCCGTCGAGGCGCCAGCGGACTGTCGCCCTACATCCGGTACGGGCTCCTGCCGCTTCCACGGGTCTGGCGTGCGGCTGGGGAGGGCGGGGACGCCCGGGACGTGAAGAAGTTCCAGGACGAGCTGCTCTGGCAGGAGTACGCGCGGCATCTCTACGCCCGGGTCGGGGGAGGCATGCGGAGCCCGCTGCGATACGACGTCCCGAAGCGTGAACCCTGGACCGATCCCTGGCCCCGCGAGATGGGCTGCATGGACGCGGTGGTCGGTGAGCTCGAGCGGGACGGTTGGGCGGTGAACCAAACGCGGATGTGGCTCGCGTCGCAGTGGACGATCCGCGCCGGGCACCCCTGGCGCGACGGCGACGACGCGATGTTCGCGCACCTGCTCGACGGCTCGCGGGCTGCCAACCGGCTTGGCTGGCAGTGGACCGTCGGTGCGGGCACCGGCAAGCCGTACGGGTTCAGTCGTTGGCAGGTCGAGAAACGCGCGCCAGCGTTCTGCAAGCGATGCGCGCTGCGCGAGGCGTGCCCGATCCAGGACTGGCCCGAGGAGCAGCGAGGCTCGAAGGTCGACGAGGATCCTCGCGTGCGACGGGACCCGGACGTCGACGGCACCACCGGTCCGCGCGATGTCGCGATCGGTCGGTGGGGTGGAGCGTCGGACGACCCCGAGACGCCCGAGGCCGTCTGGTTGACGGCCGAGTCGCTCGGCGACGCCGACCCGGCCCTGGCGGCCCATCCCGACCTGCCCGCCGTGTTCGTCTTCGACGCGCCGCTCCTCGCGCGGCTGCGGCTCTCGGGCAAGCGCCTCGTGTTCCTGGCCGAGACGCTGGCCGACCTCGCCTCGCGCCGCACCGTCGAGCTCCATCGCGGCGATCCCGTGGCCGTGCTCTCGGGCCGGGCCGTCGCGGCGACGTACGCGCCGATCCCCGGCTGGCGTCGGCGAGCGTCGTCGATCGCGCCCGTGGAGGTGCACCCGTGGCCCTGGCTGGCCTGGCCGCGGGACGGCAGTCTGGCGTCGTACAGCGCCTGGAGGAAACAGCTGCCGCGGTAGTCCGACGGCGCTCGCACGAGAGGCGCGGCCTGCCACGCTGCCGGCACCCGAGTGGCAGCCCGATGGCCCGCCGGCGGCCGACCGGGTGACCACCGTCGCCCCTACGATCCGGATCGCCCTTGGCGCGTTCGAACGATACCGTGGCGGGCATGCTCACCACCCTGCGCTCGGGCGCCGCTGCCGTCCTCCTCACCGCCTGCCTGAGCCTGTCGGCCTGCGGGAGCGACGACGGCGACAAGGCCGAGACGTCCGGCACGAAGACCGAGACCACCGCCGAGGCGACGCCGAAGCTGAACGAGTACCCGACGGAACTCACCGACGAATACACGAAGAGCTGCGTGCCGTCGGCCGTCAACTCGTCCAACGGGAAGCTGACGGAGGACGACGCCGGCGTGATCTGCCAGAACACGCTCGAGTGCATCCAGAAGGAACTAACCTCCGACGAGTTCATCCAGACGTCGACCAAGATGATGTCGGGCGAGGAGAACCCCGGAGCGAAGACCTTCACCGACTGCGCGACCGAGGCCGGCAAGAACTTCAAGAAGTAGTCCCCGCAGGCGGCGCGACCCGGCATCGATCAGGAATCGAGAAGCCGGGGCCGCGCCGCCCGCATACGGTCCGGTCCATGACGAAGACCATGACCTGCAAGCAGCTCGGCGGTCCGTGCGATCTCGCCTTCACCGGCAAGGACGCGAACGCGATCATCCAACAGCAGGACCAGCACCTCAAGGACGCCGTCGCCGCCGGCGACACCGCTCACGAGCCGGCCAACGCCGACATGCGCGGCCGCTGGAAGCGCCCGATCGCCGGACTGGGGTGGTACCGGCAGGTGAAGAAGGACTTCGCCGCGCTACCCGAGGCCTGAGCGGCCGGCACCCGCTCTCGCCCCGGCACTCGCCGATCGGCGTTGCCGCTACAGGGTCGGTGGCAGGCCGAAGTGCCTCAGCAGCGCGCCGTCGAAGGTGACGATCTCGCGCACCAGCCCGTCCTCGAACCGCAGCACGTCGAGCGTGAGCGGCTGGTATTCCCCGCTCCCGGGGGTACGGGCGTAGGAGGCGATGGCGGGCTGACCGTTGGCCCTCGTGGGCAGGCAGCGCAGGGAGCCGAAGGTCTCGGAGCCGTAGCCGTCCTCGACCCAGGAGGCGATCACCGCGTCGCGTCCCTCCCAGACCCCCGGGTAGGGCGGCATGGAGAAGCGCAGGTCCTCGTGGGTGATCGCCTTGATGGCCGCGAGGTCGGCCTGTTCGGTCGCCTCGACGTACCGGGCCAGGAGCGCCTGCTCGGCGGCGCTGCGGTCCTGCTCAGGACGCCAGGCGGCGCGCGGCTCTGGCAGGTGCTCTCGCAGGCCCGCCCGCGCCCGTTGCAGCGCTGAGTTGACCGACGCAACGGTCGTCTCGAGGACCTCGGCCGTCTCGGCTGCGGAGCAGTCGAGCACGTCGCGCAGGATGTAGGCCGCGCGGGGGAGCGGCGCGAGATGTTGGATCGCGACGAGGAACGTGAGCTCGAACGTTTCCTTCGCCACCACCGCTTCCGCGGGGCCCTCGTCGGATGACGCCAGTTCGGTGAGCAGCGTGTCGGGGTACGGCTGCAGCCAGCGAACCTCACCGTCGGCGGTCGGGACGCGCGGTCGCTTGTCGAGCGCGTCCAGGCATGCGTTCGTCGCGATCTTGTACAACCAGGCCCGCAGCGACGCTCGTCCCTCGTACTGCTCGCGCTTGCGCCAGGCGCGCAGGAACGTCTCCTGCACGAGGTCCTCGGAGTCCTCGAAGGATCCCGTCATCCGGTAGCAGTGCACGTGCAGCTCACGTGCGTGGCGACGCACCTGCGTCTCGAAGGCTTCTCGATCGGTGTCGTCGGTCATGGTCGTCTGACGGCGGGCAAGCACGAAACTCATCACATGGGCCGGCGCTGGGCGCGTGGCGCAGCCCGAGAAGGTCAGCGCGGTGCCGCCAGCCTCAGCGCGCCGCCGGGCGGGCGACGAGCCGCTGCGCGACCCGGCCGGGGTACGGCAGGGCGCTGCGCAGAAGGGCAAGCCCCTTCGGCGACGCAGCCCGCGTGGGCTTGGACCGCGTGCCGGGCGCGGGACCGAAGATCGATCGCGACCCCATGAGGAGTCCGCGATCGCCGGAGATGCGCAGCCGCCGCAACAGCAGCAGCTTCACCGGATTGGCCCGTTCGGCGATGAGGTCGGCGAAGTCGTCGAGCGAGAGCCGCAGCGACACGCTCGGCGCCGGATGCGGGCCTTGGTGGTACTCGAGCTCGCCGCCGCTGCGCACGTAGTGGCGAGCGCCGACGTCGGTGAGGTCGAACTGCACCACGGTGCCGTCCTTCGGCGGGTACGCCTCGATCACGTTCGCGATCATCGAGAACAGCACCTCGACGTCCTCGGGCCGCTTGCTCTTGGGGAGGGTGCCGTCGCCGACGTACCCCGCGTCGAGGAGCTGCAATACCCGCTCACCCTGTTGGCCGAAGCTGAGACTCGGGTCGATCGTCATCGCCCGCTGGCGCTGCTCGCCAGTGAGACCGATGCCTTTGAGCCTGGAGTCGAGAGCGCGCATCGACTCGCCGTAGAGGGCGGCCAGGTCGACGCCCATCGGCTCCAGAAACGCGCGGCCCCCGCTCGGGTAGGCGAACGCCATCAGTGCGGCGCCCGAGGTGCGGACGGCGTCGACGATCACGTCACCGATGCCGACAGGATCGGTCTCGTAGAGGTCGGAGAGGGTCTTCATGCCGAAGGCGATGTGGCGCTGCTCGTCGACGGAGATCTTCTGCATGCCCGCGAGGAAGCCGGGCAGGATCCCCCGTCGCTCGAGCCACGCCTCCATCATGTGCTGGCCGGGCTGGGCGAGCGTGCCCTCCACGATGACGTGGTAGTTCGTGACCGCCTCGGCGAACTTCTCCGGCGACCGGTCGGCGTGCAGTTCGTGGGCGACCTTCGCGAGGTTCTTGAACGTCTCGCGGTGACCCCACGTGAGGTGTCCCTCGGTGGCCTGGAGACCGGCGCCCGGGGTGCCGTCGCCGAGGCCGACGACCTCGTGCATGAAGCGGTTAAAGAAGACCGAGTGGCGGGACTCGTCGACCTGCTGGGTCGTGAGGAAGTAGGTCTGCTCCTCGATGGGCGCCGCTTCGACGTAGGGGGAGAGGTCGTCGGCGACCTCGTCCTCACCGTGGAAGAAGAGGGCGAAGAACCAGAGCGCGGCGGCGCGCTCGCCCTCCGTGAGCTTCTCCTGCCAGTCGATCCGGTCCTGCGTGAAGTCGATCTCGGTGGCGAGCCAGTGGCCGCGCTCCCAGCGCGCGTAGAGATCCGAGTAGGAGATCTGCGAAGCGATCCGCGGTGCCGTCGAAGTACCCATCACGACCTTTCGTCGGCATGCTCGCTCAGACCTAAAGCGCGAGGCGGCGGCTCCGGCACCGGGGCCATTAGGCTCGGTCGGGCCGATGCTGACCGTGTTGTCTCCCGCCAAGTCGCTCGATTTCGAGTCGAAGCTCCCCACGAAGAAGCACTCCGAGGCCCGCCTGCTCGACGGCGCCGAGGTGCTCGCCAACCAGATGGCCGAGATGGCGCCGGATGCGATCGGGAAGCTCATGTCGATCTCGCCGGAACTCGCCGAGCTCAACGCGCAGCGCTTTCGCGACTTCGCCCTGCCGTTCGAGCCGGGGCGCGAGCGTCCGGCCGTCCTGGCGTTCGCGGGCGACGTGTACGTCGGCATGGAGGCGCGCGACTTCGGCGAGCGCGACTTCACCGAGGCGCAGAAGTCGTTGCGGATCCTGTCCGGGCTCTACGGCCTGCTGCGGCCGCTCGACCTCATCGCTCCCTACCGCTTGGAGATGGGCTCGAAGGTGTCCACGTCGGCCGGAAACTCGCTCTACGCGTACTGGCGGGAGCGGGTGACGGCACTCCTGGCCGAGGATCTTGCCGAGTCGCCGGGGCCGCCCGTCCTCCTGAACCTCGCGAGCACCGAGTACTTCGGCGTCGTCGACACGAAGGCCCTCGGTGCCAAGGTGATCGCGCCGCGCTTCCTCGACGCCCCGATCGCGAACCCCGACGAGCTCAAGGTGATCTCGTTCTCCGCCAAGCGGGCCCGCGGCGCCATGGCCTCCTGGCTCGTGCGCGACCGCATCCGCAGCCCCCGCAAGCTGCCGGAATTCACCGGCCTCGGCTACGCCTATGACGCGGAACGCTCCACGCCCGCCGAGCCGACGTTCGTGCGGCGCAGCGCCTCCTAGGCCAGCTCGTCGGTCGGGACGGTCGGGACGCGTCAGCCCGAGGCGGCGGTGGCGACGGCGACGGCACGACTCGCAAGTTCATCTGCCCCGTCCAGATGAATTTGCAACACATCGATCCGGTGCGACGGGATTACGGTTCGAGCCGGACCGGGTCCTCGTGGACGACCACGGTGTGGGCCAAGCGGTCGTAGAACGTCTGGGTGCGCGGATTGGCCGTGGCCAGGAGGGCGAAGACGATGCCGATTCCGGCGAGGACAAGATCGAAGATCGTCGGCACGAGGCCGATCGGGATCAAGATCAGCGGGAGTGCGCGCCAGGGCGTCTCGCGGAGCAGGACCGTTCGGAGTGGGGCGGGGGAGCCATCCTCGTTGACCACGCGAATGCCGATCATCCGCTTGCCGAGCGACTGGCCGCCGCCGCGGTAGGTGAGTGGCCCGAAGCTCGCGACGATGTAGACGACGCAGATCGACAGCGCTGGAACCGAGATGCCGTCGCCACCGCCGCCACCGAGCGACGTGAGCGTGATGACCCACGCGCAGAGCATCAGCACCAGCACGAGGCCGAGCCGGTAGGCGACGAGGTCCATCACCGTGGCGGTGATCCGCCAGCCGATCGGGGCGTACGGGTGCAGGCGGCCGTCGATCACGACCCCCGGCCGACCGACAGGAATTGCGGCGGCAGCTTGGGCCTCGCGGAAGTCAGCGTTCGGATCGATGAAGGGCATGTCGAAAGGCGGGGATGCGAAGCGCTCGACCCGACCTTCCAAGCATCGGCTCCGCCGCGGAGCGCCTTGACCGATCGGGCGCCCAGCCGGGGGAGACCAGTCGTCCCCCGTTATTGCCGGGTTGGGCTGCACCGTCGATACAAGTGCCAAGTCAGCCACGGCGATCCCCGAACTGCCTCCCAGTCTCAGGAGCGACCTGCCCTCCGCGCCGAACGAGGACCTCAAGCCGACGGTGGCTGCATTCGTCTGACGAAGTCGCTCTCATCGGCCCCGGGACCCTAGGCACCATCCCTAGGGTTTCGTGCAGAACGCCCGTGTTCGCTGGGGATGGCGTAAAAGGGACTTACTCACCCCGGAGCGTTGCCCTATGGTTCCGCGCCATGTCTTCGCGCCTGTCCCCGTGGTGTGCGGCGATGGTCGGTGCTTTGGTCACCGCCCTGTCGTTCGCCTCGTCCGTGGAGGCCAAGAAGGTGACCAATACGGTCGCGTTCACCGGCGGTCCCCAGTCCTGGACCGTCCCGGCAAACGCGACCACCGCCACGTTT
>JAURVW010000715.1 GCA_030655275.1 Solirubrobacteraceae bacterium | reverse complement strand
GCCGAAGGCGCCGTTGATCTCGGCGAGGAGCGTCGAGCGCTCCCCTTCGGCGGTGGTGGGATCGATCAGGACGACGTGGCTCATGGGGGCTCCGATGCGGATGCTGGGTTGGGGTCGGCGCCGGCTTGATGGTCCGGCACGAACGATGCTGACGAATCGATGGAGACGTTCGGTAGCCTTCCGTCCACGATGCATGTCGATTCGTCCACGGATGCAGATTCACCCGCGCCTTCGTCGGTTCCGCCCACGCCGTCGGTCGACCGGCTCGGCGGGCTGCTCGAGCGCTTCGGCGTGACGGCGACGCTCATCGAGGCGGAGCCGCTGCGGTTCCCCCGCCTCTACGGCGACGGCGGCGTGGCCCCGGGAGTCGGCCACCTCCATGTCGTGAGCCGCGGGACCCTCCAGGTCGAGCACGCCGATGGCCACCCCGAACCCGCGCGACTCGTGATCGAGGAGCCGACCCTGCTGCTCTACCCGGCGCCGATCCGGCACCGCTTCATCCCGGTCGACCGGCCGGAGGTCACCTGCGCGGCGCTCGAGTTCGGTCACGGTGGACTCCATCCGCTCGTGCGAGCACTCCCGGCCGTGACCGCGGTGCCCATCGCCTCCGTGGACGGCCTGGCGCCGTCCCTCGCCCTGCTCACCGCGGAGACCGAGCACGTACGCTGCGGCCACCGGCTGCTCGCGAGTCGACTCCTCGACGTGATCCTCGTGCAACTCCTGCGCTGGCTCTTCGATCACCCGGACGCCGCCGGCGTGCACACCGGACTCGTCGCGGCCATGACGCACCCGGGCCTCGCGGCGGCGCTCGTCGCCATCCACGACCGCCCCGGCGACCCCTGGCCGCTCGAGCGCCTCGCCGCGGAGGCGGCGATGTCGCGCAGCGCCTTTGCCGCCGCGTTCCGCGAGCGGCTCGGGGAGACCCCGGCGGCCTACGTGGCCGACTACCGGATCGCGGTCGCCCAACAACGGCTGCTCGCCGGAGACGCGATCGTCTCACTGGCGTACGACCTGGGCTACGCCGACCCGTCAGGCCTCTCGCGCGCGTTCGCCCGGCGTACCGGCCAGTCGCCCACGGCGTGGCTGGCGGCGAGCTCGAAGGCGGCCGGCTAGCGCCGCCGGGGGGAGGGGCCCCAGTGGGGCCGGATCGCGCGGTGCGGGGCTAGAGGCCCGCGGGGTGGCGAGCGACGAAGCCGGCGCTGCTGCGCCCTTCGCTCGTCCAGCGCGTGCCACCCGAACGCAGCGCGCTCGTGTCGTACCGACGGCCGTCGACGACCATGTAGGCGTGCCCGCCGTTGGCATAGACGGTGATCCGCTGACCGGCGCCACCGAGACCCCACGACATGAAGCCGCCGGAGGTCAGGGGAGAGGAGAGCAGGCCGCCGGCCGCGAGGGCGTAGGAGATCGAGCCGGAGCAGTCGTAGCCGCCACTCGCGCCACCGTGTCCGCCGCCCCACACGTACGGGGTGGTCGCGATCTGGTTCGCGGCGTTCACGACGCGGGCCACGACGGCGTCCGCGTTGCTCGTGCCGGTGATCCGTGGCGCCTCGGACGTGGCCCCGGAAGCATCGGTCGCCGCACGGGTCGCGGCGATCTGGGCCCGCTCGGCGCGGCGGATGCGGGTCTGCAGCGTGCGGAGCCGGGCCTTGTTGCCGTTGGCCTTCTCGAGCTGGCGGGCCTGGCGCTGGAGCAGGGCGCTCCGGACGGCGTTGGCCTCGTCGCGGTCCTTGGCGGCCGCCGTGGCGAGGGCGCGGAACTTCTTCTCCGTCGACTGGAGCTGCGTCTCCTGCTTCTGGGCGTCCTTGCGGGCGCCGCGCGTCGCCTCGAGCGCGTTGGAGTTCTGGCGATGCACGCGCTGCTCGAGTTCGAGCGACTCCAGGGCCTCCTCGACGCCCTTGGCGTCGATCAGGATGGAGGCGAGGTCCGGGTTGCCGCGACGGTAGGCCGCCGCGAGGGTGTCGCCGAGCACCGTCTTGGCCTCCGCCGAGCGCTTCTCGAGGCGGCTCAGGCGGATGCGGGCCTTCACGAGGTCGTTCTGGGCGACGAGGAACTCGGTGCGGCGCTGGGTCTCGCGGGCGGTGAGCTTGGCCAGTCGGGACTCCGCGCCCGCGATGCCGTCGGCCGTGGCCTCGATGCGTCGGGTCTCGGCGGCGACGGCGGCACGGACGGAGGCTGCCGCGGCACGGTCGGCGGCGACATCGGCCGACACGGGCTGCACGCCCGTCGAAGCGGCGTAGCCACCGGCGATGAGGGCGGCGGTCCCGACGACCGCGGCGGTGCGGCGAAGGGTGACGGTGGTGCGAAACGGGTGGGTCAACGTGAACTCTGGCAGCGACAAGGGACGCCGGGTGGTCGCGGACGTCCGATGGACGGTAGCGCCCGAGGGTCTCCGAGACGGCCGATTGCGTGCAGGAGCAGGCGGTCCCGGCGCGCAGCGGAGGGACGGGCGGGTGCGGAGGTGCCAGGGGTGCAAGGCCGCTGACGGGCCTGCCAAGCTAGGGACCGGTGGCCACGAGGACTCAGCAACGCCCCGCTCCCAAGCGCGGCACGAAGCGACCGCCCGCACGCAAGCGGCGGTCGCGCTGGCCCGTGTGGCTGGCGGCGCTCGTGATCCTGGCCGCCGGGACGTACGCCCTCGCCCGTCCGTACTTCCGGCACGCGGTGAAGGAGCTCGCGCTTCCGCTGCGGCACGAGGACGTGATCCGGCAGCAGGCGAAGGAGAAGGGGCTCGACCCGTCCCTGATCGCCGCGGTGATCTACACCGAGACGCACTTCGTGCCGCGTAAGTCCTCGGCCGGTGCGGTCGGCCTGATGCAGATCACGCCCACGACGGCGCAGTTCATCGCGCACCGCTCCGGTGGCACGGCCTTCGAGCAGTCGGATCTCGCCACACCGCAGATCAACATCGCCTACGGCTCCTACTACCTGCGGTACGTGCTCCGGCGCTTCGACGCCAACGTCGTGCTCGGGCTCGCGGCGTACAACGGTGGGGAGGGCAACGTCGAGCGTTGGCTGGCCGAGGCGGCGGCTGCCGGACGGAGCTTCGGGGCCGACGACATCCCGTTCCCGGAGACCCGTCACTACGTGCGCAACGTGCTGAAGGCCCAGGAGGAATACCGCCGTCAGTACCCGCGGGAGCTGGGCCTCTCCTGACACCCGCCTCGTGGGCGCCGGGGGTCGACTGGACGCATGCGACCGTGCGGGCGGCTCCTGCGTAGGCTCCCCTGCACGAGTTCCACTCGCCACCCTCCTTCCTCCGTGCCCCTCATGTGGAGTTCGAGCATGCGCTCACGCCCCTTCACCGCCGTCGCCGCGGCCTTCGTCCTCGCCCTCTCCTCCGCCGCGTGCGGCGGAGACGACGAGCCCGTCGCGGTCGAGCCGACCTCCGGCGACATCGTCCCGCCGTCGGAGCCCGTCGACGGCGTCCCGACGCCCCTCGTCGAGACGCCCACTGGCTCCACCGGCGAATCCGGCAGCGACGCGTCGAACGACGATGGCGAGTCCGGGGGGAAGAAGGCGGCCGAGCGCAAGCCGTCCGACAACCTCCTCACGAAGGTCGCGGCCGACAGCACCGACCTGACCAACTTCACCACGGCCCTCAACGCCGCCGGTCTCGCCGGCACGCTCGGCAACGACGGCCCGTACACGGTGTTCGCCCCCAACAACGATGGGTTCGCGAAGCTCGGCACGCGCCTCGACACGCTGCTGCAGCCCGCGTCGAAGGCGGAGCTGGTCAACATCCTCTCCTTCCACATCGTCAAGGGCGAGTACAAGGCCAAGGACCTCAAGAACGGCAAGCTGCTCACGACGCTCCAGGGCACGCGCGTCCGGGTCACGAAGAAGGACAACGCCGTCATGCTGGGCAACAGCAACGTGAAGGGCCAGGTCGTCTCGTCCGACCTCATCGGCGGCAACGGCGTGATCCACGTGATCGACACCGTCCTCGCGCCGAAGACGAAGTAGCTCAGCGGCCGGGGGCGAGGCCCCAGCGCCGCCAGACCGCGTCGGTCCGTCGGCCGCCGGCCTCGCGAAAGGCGCGCCGCAGCGCGGTCGAGCTGAGGAAGCCCGTCGCGTAGGACTCCACGAGGTCGTGCATCACGCGGCCGAACTTCCCGCGGCCGATCAGCTTGCGCAGGTCGCGCAGCGCGCAGACCGGGTTGTTGTAGGCGACGATGTACTGGCCGACGTGCGTGTTCCAGTACTCCATGGAGTTCGTCGCAAAGGTCGACGGTCCGCCGAGCGCGATCTTCGAGGCCGGGTAGCAGCGCGGGAGCGGCTTCTCCGAGGGCGAGCTCCACGTGTACTCGATGAAGCTCGTGAGGCCCTCGTCGACCCACGGCTCGCGGTACTGGTCGTCGCCGACGAGGCCGTAGAACCACTGGTGCCCCGTCTCGTGGCGGGTCACGTCGTCGCTGCCGTCGGTGAGCACGATCCCTGGGTACTCCATGCCGCCGCCGGCCTCGATCCGCGCGACGACCACGTCGAACTCGGGATACGGGTAGTCCGGGAGGTGGCGCTCGATCTCCTCGAGGGCGCCGACGGCCTGGGCGAGCACCTCCTTGCGGTCCGCGACGGCCTCGGGCGTCGACCAGGCGCGCACGAGGGTGCCGCGCTTCGTCTGACCCGTCACCTCGGTCATGGGGCCCGTGGCCCAGAAGGCGTCGCGCGCCTGGATCGCGGTCGTTGTGGTGGCCGTCGCGCCGCCGGGGTCGGGGGTCGTCGTGGTGGTGCCGGAGGCGGCGACCGGGATCGACACGGGATGGTGGAACGCGAGGTCGAACGCCGCCCAGCTGCTCACGAAGCTCTCGCCGTACTGGGAATACCCGGGGAGCTGCCAGCCGCGTACGTCGCGCTGGGCGACGACCGGAAGGGCGTTGCCGAAGAGGAAGATGCCCTCGGCGGAACCGAAGCGGTCCTGGATGTCGGGGGCCGTGATCGAAAGCGACAGCGTGAGGGTGGTCGTCAGCCCCGGGGCAAGCGGCGCGGGGAGGAGGATCTCCAGGGCCGAGCAGCGACGGGTGAGTCTGCGCTTCGTGCCGCCCTCGACGGCCGTGACGGTGACGGCGCGCGGTGAGCAGCCGACCGGTCCGTTGCCCCACAGCCTCAGCCACACGCGGTCGAGCGGCTTGCGCCCGGCGTTCTTGACCACGATCTTCTCCGTGCCGGTCCACGTACGGCCGTCGCCGACCGTGGTGAGGTCGGCGGCGTAGGAGACGGCGTCGCGGTAGGGCGTCTCGACGCGTCCGGCGGCCGAGGCCGGGGCGGCGGCCGCGGTCAGCGCGACGAGCGCGGCGAGCAGCGCGAGGAGGCGGCGTCCGATCGACATGGCCCGCAGTCTGGCGGACGCGGGCCCGCTATGCCGCGGGCTGCGCGGCGAGCAGGGCGTCGAGGAGGCCCGGAAAGCGGCCGTCGAGATCGTCCCGGCGAAGCGACACCCAGCGGCGGGTGCCCTCCGTGCGCGTCGTCGTGACGCCGCTTTCGCGCAGCACCTTGAAGTGGTGGGACCGCGTGGCCTTCGACACGCCCAGGTCGATCATCCCGCAGGCCGCCTCACCCAGGGAGGCGAGTTCCCGCACGATCGTGAGGCGCTGCTCGTCGGCGAGCGCCCCCAGGAGCGTGGTCAGCTCGATGGCGGAGGCGTCGGGTTCGGGGAGGTCGGCCACGATCCCATGGTAGGTGCTCGGTCGCGGCCCGACCGCCGTCAGGGCGCCGTGCACTTGTGGCCGTCTGCCCGGATCGCCAGAGTGTGGCGAGCCTTGAGCCCCGCGTCGACCTCTTCACCCGTGCCGCTCGTCGGCCGCGATCGCGAGCTCGCGGTCATCGACGAGACCCTCGCCGTCCTGTCCGCCGGAGGACCGCAGCTGCTCGACATCCTCGGCGAGCCCGGGATCGGGAAGACCACCCTGCTGACGGAGCTGCGGTCGCGGGCCGAGGACCTCGGCGCGCGCGTCGATGCCGGCGCCGCCCAGGAGTTCGAGCAGGAAGTGCCGTTTGCGCTGATCGGTGACGCGCTCGGTCCGGCGGTCGAGGCGATCGATCCGCGCGACCTGAGCCGACTGGGCGCAGACGTCCGGGACGAGCTGGCGTCGATCTTCCCGGGCCTCGCCAGCTCGGAACGGCCGGGGGCCCCTCGACCGAACGAGCGCTATCGCCTGCACCGCGCGGTGCGTGACCTGATCGAGCGACTGGCCGCCGCGCAGCCGGTGGTGCTCATCCTCGACGACCTGCACTGGGCCGATCCGGCTTCGGCCGAGCTGGTCTCGTCGCTCGTGCGCTCCCCTCCGAGGGGTCCCGTCCTCATCGCGATCGGGCGCCGCTCCACGTCGCTGATGCCGACGCTCCAGGTGGCACTCGACCTGGGCGTGCTCGGCGAGGCCGGGGATCGGCTCGTGCCCGGGCCGCTCTCACTGCACGACGCCCAGTCGCTCCTGCCGCCGTCGTTGCCGGCCAACCGCCGGACGGCCCTGTTCGAGCAGAGCGGCGGCAATCCGTTCTATCTCGACGGCCTCAGCCGCAACGCGAGCCGCGCGGGGTCGACGTGGGGTGGAGCACGCGACTTCGACGACGTCCCGGCCTCGATCGCCGCCGTCGTCCGCGAGGAACTGCTCCCGCTCACGCCCGACGCCACGTTGCTGCTGCGCGCCGCGGCCGTCGTCGGCGGTCCGTTCGACATCGCCCTGGCGACGGCGACCGCACCGCTGGAGCAGCCGGCGGCGTTCGTCGCCATCGACGAGCTCGTCGCCGCCGACCTCGTGCGCCCGGCGACGACGCCACGGAGCTTCACGATCCGTCATCCGCTGCTGCGCAACGCGGTCTACGAGGCGGCGCCCGCGGGCTGGAGGATCGGCGCCCATTCCCGTGCGGCCGCGGCACTCGCCGGCACGGGCGCGCCCGCGTCGGCCAGCGCGCACCACGTCGAGCACTGCGCGCTGCCGGGCGACGGCGAGGCGACCGACCTGTTGGCAGCCGCCGCCCGGGAGGTCGCCTCTCGCGCGCCGGCCACGGCGGCCCGATGGCTCGCCTCGGCGGTACGGCTCGCGGACGGCGGGAGTGAGGGTGGGGCCGCCAAGCGGGCCGCGCTCGTGCCGCAGCTCACGATGGCGCTCGTCGCCGCCGGACGGCTCGACGAGGCCTACGCCTCCGCGCTCGAGATCCTCGCGACGCTCTCGCCCGGTGATCCCGGATACGTGCAGGCGGTCGGCTTCTGCGCGGCGATCGAGCGGATGCTCGGCCGGTTCGACGACGCGCGCGCACGACTCGGGGCTGCGCTCGAGGCACTGCCCGAGGGCGACATCGCCTCGGCCGTGTCGCTGCGCCTCGAGCTCGCCGCCGACGCATCGCTCGCCGCGGACTTCGAGCTCATGCGCTCCTCGGCCGCGGCCACGTTGGCCGATGCTCGACAGGTCGGCGACGCGCCTGCCGTGGCCTGCGCAACAGCGGCGCTTTCGTTCGCGGAGTACTCCAACGGCCGGTTCGCGGAGGCGACGGCGCTCTGCGAGCAGGCCGCCGAGCTCGTCGCCGCCCTCTCCGACGAACAACTGGCGACGCGCCTCGAGACGATCCTGCACCTCGGCTGGGCCGAGTGGTTCATGGGCCGCTTCGACCTCGCCCGCGCCCTCTTCGACCGCGGCCTGCTCGTCGCGCGCAGCACGGGCGGCGCCGGCCTGGTGATCGAGCTGTCGGTGGGGAGCATCGTGACGCTGGCGGGCAACGGGCTGCTCGAGAAGGCCGTCGACCTCGCCGACGGCACCACCGAGGAGGCGCGGCTGATGGGCAACGGCCACACGCAGGTGTGGGCGTTCTTCGCGCAGTGCATGGCGCTCGAACCGGTCGCCGATCCCAAGCGGGCCGTCGAGGTCGGTGAGCAGGCGGTCGCCGTGGCGCGGCGCTTCGAGGGGTCGACGATCGCGGCGGCCTGCGGCTGGGTGTCGGCCTCGGCACTCGTCGCTGCGGGCGAGGGCCCACGGGCCGTCGAGGTGATGCTCGAACTCCAGGGCGGCCCCGACCTTCCGTACTTCTTCCCGGCACACCGGGCGACGTGCTA
>JAURVW010000712.1 GCA_030655275.1 Solirubrobacteraceae bacterium | reverse complement strand
CAGCACGTCGCGCACCCGGGTCACGAATCGAAGTTGCGGCTGCAACCGCAGTACCTCGCACCCGATTACCGCGGCAGCGGCAAGCTGCAGGACAAGGTCGCGCTGATCACCGGCGGCGATTCCGGCATCGGGCGCGCCGTGGCGATCCTGTTCGCGCGCGAAGGCGCGGATGTGGCGATCGTCTACCTCGACGAGCACCAGGATGCGCGCGACACGCAAACCGCCGTCGAACGCGAAGGCCGGCGCTGCGTGCTGATCCCCGGCGACGTGAAGCGGGCCGCGTTCTGCGAGCGCGCGGTCGCGAAGACCGTGAAGACGTTCGGGCGCCTCGACGTGCTCGTCAACAACGCCGCGTTCCAGCAGCACGCCGAGTCGATCGAGGAGTTGACCGATGCGCGCTTCGACAAGACGCTCAAGACCAACGTCTACGGCTACTTCCAGATGGCGCGCGCTGCGGTGCCGCACCTGCCGAACGGTGGCGCGATCATCAACACCGGCTCGGTGACCGGGCTCCAGGGCTCCGCGATGCTGCTCGACTACTCGGCCACCAAGGGCGCGATCCACGCCTTCACGAAGGCGCTCGCGAGCAACCTGATGGACCAGGGCATCCGCGTCAACGCGGTCGCACCGGGGCCGGTGTGGACGCCGCTGAACCCGGCCGACAAGCCGGCCGAGGAGGTCGCGAAGTTCGGTCGGTCGACCGACATGAAGCGCGTCGCGCAACCCGAGGAAATCTCGCCGGCTTACGTGTTCCTGGCCTCGCCGGTGTGTTCGGGCTACATCAGCGGCATCGTGCTGCCGATCACCGGCAGCGTCGGCGCGATCTGATCGTCAGCGCGACGCGCCAAGCAAGGCGGCACGCGCCGCCGGCGATGGAAACACGCACGCGACGTCGTGCGCGCAGCCGGGCACGACGGTGACTTCGCGCTTCCTGGTGGGCGCCAGCATCGCCCTGTCGTAGGCCGCGTAGTCCTGCCCGCGCTGCAGCCGGAACGGCCCTTGCGCGTTCGCCGCGCAGGACTTGTCGAGGATCTTGTAGAACGTGCCCGCGGCCTCGCTGCTGTCGAGCGCGGCTTCGAGGTAGTGGATGTCGGCGGCCGCGTAGT
>JAURVW010000711.1 GCA_030655275.1 Solirubrobacteraceae bacterium | reverse complement strand
TGCAAGGTTCGATGCAGGTCGCGACCGGCGAGATGTGCCAGAACCGCATCGTCTTCAAGCAGCTGATCATGCGCGGCGCGGTCGACGTGGTGCAGATCGACGCCTGCCGTCTGGGTGGAGTCAACGAGGTGCTGGCCGTGATGCTGATGGCCGCGAAGCACGACCTGAAGGTCTGCCCGCACGCCGGCGGCGTGGGCCTGTGCGAGTACGTGCAGCACCTCTCGATGATCGATTACCTCTGCATCTCGGGTTCGAAGGCGGGCCGCGTGATCGAGTACGTCGACCACCTGCACGAGCACTTCGTCGACCCGTGCGTGGTGCGCAACGCGGCCTACATGCCGCCGACCCGGCCGGGTTATTCGATCGAGATGAAAGCGCCGTCGCTCGTGCGATACGCGTTTCGCGGCTGAGGCGCGGCGATGGACCTGCACCTGAAGAACAAGGTCGTGATCGTCACCGGCGGCGCCGCGGGCATCGGCGCGGCGGTGGTCGCGCAACTCGCGCGCGAGGGCGCGATCCCGGTGATCTTCGATCGCCGCACGCCCAAGCCGGCGCTGCTCGACACGCTCGAGTCGCCCGGCCGGCGCTTCGGCTTCCACCAGCTCGACCTCACCCACGAAGCCGCGTGCGCGGCCGCGGTCGAACGCTCGCTCGCCGAATTCGACGGCATCGACGCGCTCGTCAACAACGCCGGCGCGAACGACGGTGTCGGGCTCGACGCAGGCCGCGCGGCGTTCGTGCACTCGCTCGAGCAGAACCTGGTCCAGACCTACGTGATGACGCACCTCTGCGTCGAGCCGTTGAAGCGCCGGCGCGGCGCGATCGTCAACATCTCGTCGAAGACCGCGCTCACCGGCCAGGGCGCGACCAGCGGCTATGTCGCCGCCAAGGCGGCGCAGCTCGGCCTGACGCGCGAGTGGGCGGCCGAGCTCGCGCCGTTCGGCGTGCGTGTCAACGCCGTGCTGCCGGCCGAAGTGCTGACGCCGCTCTACGAGACCTGGCTGCAGAAGCAGCTCGAGCCGGCGCGCGCGCTCGGCCGCATCACCTCGCGCAGCCCGCTCGGCCAGCGCATGACGACCGCGGGCGAGATCGCCGACCTCGTCGTGTTCCTGCTGTCCGATCGTTCCTCGCACACCACCGGCCAGTGGCTGCACCCGGACGGCGGCTACGTGCACCTCGACCGCGCCCTGCCCGCCGCCACCTGACCCCTAACCGGAGACTCGATGCGTCACTGCCTGATGCTCGATCTGCACGACGACGACGTGCTG
>JAURVW010000710.1 GCA_030655275.1 Solirubrobacteraceae bacterium | reverse complement strand
GAGCACGTCGTTCGCGTCGCGCCAGAGCTTGGCGTCGCGCAGCACCTGCGCTTCGGCGAGGACCTTGCCGCGCGCGTCTTCCGGCGTCTTCTCGGGCAGGCGGCGGATCAGTTCGCGCGCCTCCTTGACCTTGCCCTCGCGCGCCAGCATCGAGGCGCGGCGCGCCTGCACTTCGAGCGCGCGCTTCGGGTTGTCGATCTTCGCGAGCCAGGCCTCGGCGGCCTTGAAATCCTTCTGCTGGTCGGCCGCTTGCGAGAGCAGCAGGTAGCCGCGTGTCAACGCTTCTTCCTTCGACGACGGCGGCGCGTCGTCGTCGTCGGTCGCCTGTGCGGCGGCGGCCGCTGCGAGCTCGGTCGCCGGCATTTCGGACGCCTGCACCAGTTCGATGTACTTGGTGAGCGCGGCCGTCGCCGGCACGGGCTCGCGCAACTGCACGTGCAGCGCGCCCAGCGTGAGCCAGGCCTGCGGCAGGTTCGGCGAGTTCTTCGTCAGCGTCTCGAGCTGGCTGGTGGCGTCGACGAGGCGCTGTGAGGCGAGCAAGGTGCGCACGTAGATCAGGCGCACCGCATTGCTGTCGGGCTTGGCCGCGAGGTGGTCCTTGACGATCGCCTCGGCGGCCGGCGTGCCCGGCATCATCTCGAGCGCGAGGCCGGCCGGCGCTTCGGCGCTGCGGTCCATCTCGTGTGCGTTCTGCGCCAGCGCGAGCGCCTTCTCGCCGTTGATCGCGGCGAGCCAGCCGCGGCCGATGCTGACGCGCGCGGCGATGCGCGTCTCGGGCGCATCGGCGTATGGCAGCAGCACCTGTTCGATCACCTGCGCGGCCTGCGCGCGGTCGTTGCTGCGGGCGAGAAAGCGCGGCAACGCGCCGATCAACGCGTTGCGCTCGGCCGGCGGTGTCGCCTTGATCAGCGCGGCGAGCGGCTCGGCGACTTCACCGGCGCGGTTCAGCTGCACCAGCAACTGCACCTGGTAGCGCAGCGCGTCGACCGAATCGGGAATCGCCTGGCGCCAGGCGTTGACGGCGACCAGCGCCTCGTCGCCGGCGCGGC
>JAURVW010000709.1 GCA_030655275.1 Solirubrobacteraceae bacterium | reverse complement strand
CGATCGAGCCGACGGTGACGCCGAGGCCGATCTGCTTCGAGTTGGAACCGCCGTAGCCCGGGCTGGAAGCAGCGCCGGTGCCCTGGAGCTGGGTCAGCGAGTCGGCGAAGGCCGTGCGGCTGGCCTTGTAGCCGATCGTGTTGACGTTGGCGAGGTTGTTCGCCGTGACGTCGAGGAGGATCTGGTGGCTCTTGAGACCGCTCTGGGCGGTGAACATTGAACGCATCATCGGGACATCAGTCCTTTGGTGATGGCCTCCCCAGTGCGGGGTCCGGCCGTGTGTACTTGAGAGAGATTTCAGGCTCTTGTGTCGCTCGAGTCCCGAGCAACGCCTGTACTTCTTAGATCGGCAGACTGGTCATACGAGTTGACCCTCCGTCCAGCTGAACTGGCCACATTCGTCGTGGCCGTGGGCGCCGGAGACCGACGCATCCATCGGGCTCAGGCGATGACCGCGGAGTCGATGTTCGTGAAGACGTGTTCCTTCATGTTGTCGCGGCCCACGGCCGTGATCACGGTGCGCGAAGGGACGCCCACGACGAAGGCGTTGTCGTCCACCAGGACGACGGCGGCGCGCGATCCCTTGGAGGCCGCGCGGTCGACGCCCTCACCGAGCCGGCGCTGCGTCTCGGCATCCATCGTGATGCCGCGACGCTCGATCCGTTGCAGTGCGTGGCCGGAGAAGACGACCGGCTGGGGGACCGAGCGTGCCGGGGCCGCAGCCTCGCGCAGGACGGCGCCGAAGGCCGGACCGGACGGCGTGTCGCCGACCCTCGAGGTCCGCTGCGTCGGCGAGACCGCCGGGATGCCCGACGGACCCGGCGGGATGAGCGCCGGGTTCACGGGCATGCTCATCGGACCTCCGTCAGCACGGAGGGCTTGATGCCGTCGATCGCACCGACGGTGAGGAGCGGGCCGTCCTCGGTCGTGATGCGGACCTTCGTCACCACACCGGTGACGTCGGCGCCCTGGGCGTCCTTGTAGGTGACCTCGTGGCCGACGAGCGCGGTTGCGCGCTGCGTGTCGACGGAGGTGCGCAGCGTCTTCATCTCGGTCGCGACGTTGCTCATCTGCTCGAGCGAGGAGAACTGGGCCAGCTGCGCGATCTGCGCGGTGCTGTCCGTCGGGTTCATCGGGTCCTGGCTCTTGGCCTGGGCGGCGAGCAGTTTGAGGAAGGCGTTCTTGTCGAGCGCGGCCGTCTCCTTGGCAGAGGTGGTCTTCTGCTTCGCGTCGGGCATGAAGAGCGAGCCGGCGGAGACGCCGCTTGTATCTACGGGCATGGTGGTTCGTGGTCCTGGGTCGAAGGGGTTAGGCGCGGAGGTCGATGGTTCGACCGGGAGCGAGCGGCTGTGCGGCCGGCTGCTCGCTCATCGCGACATGGAGGGTCTGGTCGCCGTCGCTCTGACGGCTCGTGCGGTTTGCGGCGGAGAGGCGGGATGCCTCGCTCTGGGCGGCCTGTCGGCTCGCGCCGTTGCTTCCGTCGCCGGCGAAGCCGGTCTCGAGGCCGGCCAGGTCGATGCCCTGCTGCTGCAGCGAATCCTTGAGGTCCTGCCCCGCGCGGGTGAGCGCGGCCGCAGCCTCGGGACGATCCGCGATCAGGCGGGCCGTCACGCCGTCGGCGCCGAAGATCAGCGTCACCTGGATGCCGCCGAGCTGCTCGGGGGCCAGCGCGATGCGGGCGTGCGACGTGCCGCTGCTCCTGGAGAGGTGCACGAGCGCCTCGATCGC
>JAURVW010000707.1 GCA_030655275.1 Solirubrobacteraceae bacterium | reverse complement strand
CGCCGCCAGCGCGTCCTGCGACGTGTTGAACGCCCGCCACGGCTGCAGGATGCTCCAGAGCGCCAGCACCATGAAAGCGGCGAGCTGCACGCGCGGCACCCAGCGACCGATCATCGACACCCACGTGCGCTGCGCCTCATGGGCGCGCGGCGGCATCGGCTCGGCACTCGGCTTTCCGATCGACCCACGGCCCACGAGCCAGCCAGCCGCGATGAGCGCCGGCAGCGTCGCGGCAGGGAACGACCACGTCCAGTCGAGCGACGAGTGCACACCGAACGCGACGACGGCCGCGAACAGCGCGATGCTGCCCGTCCGCTCCGGCGGCCACGGCTCGCCCCGTCGACCGAGCGTGCGGCGGGCGGCGATCAGCCATGCGCCGAGCAAGGAGGTGATCAGGAGACCGCCGACGATCCCGAGGTCGGCGAGCGTCTGCACCACGAAGCCGTGGGCGTGGGCGACGTCGGACTGGTCGGTGCGGTACCGCAGTCGGGCGGCGCCGTAGCCGTTCGCGCCGGCGCCGACGACCGGCCGGGCCTTCAGCACGCGAAACGCGTCGCGCCAGTAGAGGCTGCGGGCGTTGCCGACCTGCGCGAGGCGGTTCGGGGTGTTGGCCGGAGCGCTGCCCTGCACGGCGTTGGCATCGGGGTCGGTGAGCTGGGTCCAGGCGTTGGAGATCGTGCCGCCGAGGCCGCGCTGGCTCTGGGAGAGCGCCGCCGCCCCGCCGACGGGTACGAGGAGCACGCCGCCCAGGAGCACGATGCCCACGCGCCGTCGCCAGTCGCCCGTCGGTGCGCGCGTCGCGATCAGGAACTGCATCAGCAGCGAGAGGAGCGTGACCAGCGCGAGCGTTGCGAAGATCACCGCGCCGAATCGGTGCCCGGCCGTCTCGCGCTGGAGGAGGTCGATGTTGTCGGTCGTGAGGTCGGACTGGCCGAACGCCCACAGCACGATGATCGCCGCGCCGACGAGCGGCACCACCATCGTCGCGACCGACCGCAGCCGCACCGGGGCGAAGGCGAACCAGACGGTGACCCCCGCGAGCGCCGCGATGAGCGAACCACGCGAGTACGACAGCATGATCGTGACGAACAGCATCGTGAGCGCGGGCGCGGCGAGGATGTCGAGGATCGGCCGCCCGTGGCGACGGGTGCCGAAGTACAGCCACAGCGGGATGCCGAACGCCGCGATGAGGCCGACGGCGTTCCAGTACTGCAGCGGCTCCCGCAGGCGGGCGTAGCGCTCGTTGGGCGCGAGCAACTCAGGCGAGATCTTCGACGACAGCGCGACGAGGCTCATCACGACCGTCGTGATCGCGAGCCCGAGCATGAGCGTGCGCCAGCGCCGCGGGAAGGTGCGCGCGACGACGACCGAGCCGGTGAAGACCGCGAGGTAACCGAGGAGCCGGTTGACCTCCTCCCACGTGGCGGACGGCTCGACCGACCACGTGATCGAGAAGCCGCTGAACGCGACGAACGCCCCGAAGAGCGCGACCGACCACTGCCCCGCCACACCCGGCCGGCCCTGCTGGGCGCGGCAGTACATCACGGTGCCTAGGCCGAGGATCACGCCGAGGGCGTTGACCAGCACTGCGCGGCCCGACGTCTGGCCGGGCCCGGCCGCGACGCAGATGCCGATCAGGACGACCGCGAAACCCACGCCGAGGCGTAGGTCACGTCCGTCCGAAGGGACTTCGTGAGTGGCGTTCACCCTTGGGGAGTATTCAGGGCGTGGTGGTCGTCGTGCCGGTCGGTGGGGTGCCGAAGCGGCCCACAGCGAATCGGACGACGGGCAACGCAGCCGAGAAGAGCACCACGACGGCCGAGGCGGCCAGTGGCAACGGGAGGCTGAAGGCGTTCGCGATCGACGGCAGGCGACCCGAGGAGAGGTCGACCGTCTCGCCACCGACCACGCTCGGCGCGGGCGGCGCAGCCGGGGCGCCGACGGGCGCGGCCGGGTCGATCTTGTTCTTGCTCAGCGCCTTCTGCAGCGCCTCGGGAGCGACGGCCTGCTGCCCCGCACCGGGCGAGACGACGCCGCCGGTCGTGCCACCGGTGCTGCCGGTCGAGCCCGTGCCACCGCCGGTCGAGCCATTGCCGGAACCGTTGCCTGGCGAGCTGCCACCGACGGCCGCCTTCTTCTGGGCCGCGCCGATCAGCGCGAGGCAGTCGGTGTACTCGGCGCCGTCGGCCGGAGGGTCGGTGAGGGCGTCGGTGAACTCGCGCTGCGTGTGGTTCGTGCTGACGGAGCCGTTGTTCACGCACTCCGACCAGATCGCGTCGCCGCTTGCCTGCGCCTGGGCAGGCACGACGAGCGCCAGACCGATGACGGCGGCGAGCAGGCCACGTGAGGCCTTACGGGATGGGTTCAGGGCAGAACTCATGGGC
>JAURVW010000701.1 GCA_030655275.1 Solirubrobacteraceae bacterium | reverse complement strand
GCAGCGCCGCACCGCGTCGCGGGCTACGTGCGCGCCGCGACCGCGCCGAACGGCCAGCGCTGGCCGGCGCGTTCGGGGTACGTCGAGGGCTATCCGCAGATCAACCAGGGCGGGCTCTCGGAGGTCGCGGTCGACAACTCGCAGAACGGCCACGACATGTTCGTCAAGCTGTTCTCGCTCGACGGCCCGAGCCCGGCGCCCGTGCGCGTCTTCTACGTCGCCAAGCACAGCCGCTTCACGCTCGCCGGCCTGACGACCGGCACCTACGACCTGCGCTACCGCAACCTCGTGAGCGGCATGCTGGCGCGCTCGCCGGCGCTGATCCTCGAGGAGGTCGCGACCGCCCACGGCACCCAGCACAGCAGCGCGCAGGTGCAACTGCGGGATGTGGGGGAGGACAACATGCAGAGTTATGCGTTGGGGGACGGGGAGTTCTGAGGGCACAGCCCGCGGCATCCGCGATAGCTCCGCGCCGCGCAGACCACCGAATTCCTGCATCCCGCTCACCCCGAGCCTGTCGAAGGGTCGGTGGATCGGCGCGCAGGCTTCGGCAGGCTCAGCCGGGGCCCTTCGACAGGCTCAGGGCGAGCGGGATGAGAGCAAGCGAGTGAGCGGCGTGATGCCGGCCGAGCGGACTGCGTGGCGCAGCGCTGGCGTGATGGCTGGCCCTCAACGCTTCAACAGCGCCGGCGTCAGCGACTTCACGATCGCGTCGTCGTAGCGCACCGGCGTGCCGTTCTTCCAGCGGGCGAGGTAGAAGTCGGAAACGTCGAGCGCCTCGTGGTTCGACTTCGAGAACGGCTTGTTGTAGGTCTTGATCACGCCCTGCACGCCGCTCACCTGTTCGAGCGCGGCGGCCACCTTCGGGCCGTCGGTGCTGTTGGCGAGCTTGATGGCCGCCGCGATCAGCAGCACCGAGTCGTAGGCCTGCGCCGACGACGGGAAGGTCGTCAAGGTCGGCAGGTGCTGGCGCACGCGTTCGCCGAGCGCGCGCGTCCGGGCGTTGGTGTCTTCGGTGGTCGA
>JAURVW010000700.1 GCA_030655275.1 Solirubrobacteraceae bacterium | reverse complement strand
GCCTGGCGCCCGATGCGCTGGAGCGGCTGCGGCGGGAAGGCCTGATCGAACTCGCGCGCTAGCCGCCTGCCGCATCGGCGCACGGCACGCGCCACGCGGCGATCCGTTCGATCAGCCACGCGCCATCGTCGAGCGGCAGGTCGTGGCCCGCTTCGGCGTGCACTGCGAGATCGGCGTGCCAGCGTGCCGCCAGGCGCAGCGAACACCGCGGGTCGACGAGGCCGTCGCGGGCGCTCGCGAGGACCAGCAGCGGCACCGCGGGCGCGCGCGCCGGCGCACGGAAGCGTGCCGCGGCGAGCAACTGGCGCAGCGCGTTGCGCGCTGCGACCGGCCGCTCGCAGCGCAGGTCGACCCACGCATCGAGCACGGCGGCGGCCGCCGCCGCGTTGCGGCTCGTCAGGCGCAGCACCGTGCGCTCGCGATCGACCGCCGCTCGGCCCGGCAGCAGCAGGCCGATCAACGCGCCCCAGTTGCGCGGTCGCAGCCGTTGATGGAAAGGGTCGAACGGACGCAAGCTGGTGTTGATCAGCACGCAGCCGGCCACCTCGTCCGGCGCGCTCTGGGCCCAGTCGATCGCGACCATCGCCCCCATCGAGATCGCGAGCAGCCGGTACGGCGGCGCGAGGCCGAGGCGACGCGCTTCGGTGCGGCAGAAGGCGGTCAGCGCGGCGATGCGAGTCGGGCTTTCGATGCGGTGCAGCGCGCCGTTGCCCGGCAGGTCGAGCGCGACCACGGGTGAGTTGCCGAGGCGCGCTTGCAGCCGCGCGGGGAAGTCGCCCCAATGGCCGCGTTCGCGGGTCAGGCCGCGCAGCAGGATCCAGGGGGTCGGCGTCATCGGCATCAGCGCCGGCCGCCGCAGTACCAGCGTGCCATCGCGAGTTCATGCTGGCGCGCGCGTTCCGCCCCGGTCGGCAGCCAGCGCGCGTGGCTCGCGGCGGCACGCGCGATGAAGTCGAGCCAGACCAGGTGGCGCCGCAGCACGCGCTTCTGGCGGTGTTCGATCATCGGGTTGAAGAGGCCGTGGCGCGAGAACAGCTGGCGCGGGTTCTTGCGCACCCAGAGCCACGAACCCATCTCGAGCGTCAGCGGCAGG
>JAURVW010000698.1 GCA_030655275.1 Solirubrobacteraceae bacterium | reverse complement strand
CGCTGAAGCCGAGCAGTTTCCAGACGACGAGGCCGAACCACTGGCCGTGGCCGAAGAGCAGCGTGCCATCGTCGAGTTCGTCGAGGCGGTCGATGAAGTCACCGACCCGGGCATCGAACTCGGCGAAGGTCTCGGCCTGCGGGCCCATGCGCTGGGCCGGGTCGCCCTCGCGCCAGTAGGCGTCGGCGATCGGCCGGCGTTGTTCGCCGGTCATGCCTTCGAGCAGCGCCGGATCGATGGCGGAGAACTCGTGCAGTGCGGGATGGATTTCGGCGCGCAGGCCGACCTTGGCGCAGAACGGTGCAGCGGTTTCGGCAGTGCGGCCGTAGGCCGAGACCCAGATGCGCGCGGGCCGCAGGTCGAGCACGTCGGCAAGCGCCGCGGCTTGGCGGTGGCCGAGTTCGGTGAGCGGGATCGCGTCGTGCGCCATCGTCACGCCGCCCGCGTTGGCGAGGCTCTGGCCGTGGCGCACGAAGGTGATGGTCTTCGTCATCGCCCGATGATTTCACAGCCCCGGTGAGGCCCGCGTGCCAGGACCCCCAGGTTGCTGGATTCAGGGCAACCCGTCCGGATGCCCGTCGAGCCAGCGCTGCGCCTGGGCGGCGGTCGTGTAGAGATCGATGCCCGCATCCATCATGACGCTGCGGCGTTTCACGCCCTTCGCGGCGGCGAGGGCCTGGCGGGTGGCGAGGCGGCCGAGCATGCGGCCGGAGACGTCGACGTCCGCTTTCAGCACCGCGCCGTCGATGAGTTCGTGCGCGAGTTCGGTCGTCATGTCGGAGCCGAACACCACGGTCTGGCCGACGCGTGCCTTTTGGCGCACGGCCGTGACCGCGCCGAGCGTGGCGCCGCCGGATTCGCCGAAGAAGGCGTCGAGGCGCGGATGCGCATCGAGCAGCCGGGTCGCGGCGAGCACTGCCTTGTCGAGCACCGTGCCCTCAACGTTGGCGACGATCTGCGCGCGCGGCAGCCGCTGCTGCAGCGCCTGCTCGAAGCCCTTGCGGCGCTGCACGCAGACCTCGACGAACTCGCAGTTGAGCACCGCGATCTTCGGCGCCGCGATGCCGGCCTGCACGAAGTGCGCCGCGGCCGCTTCGCCGAGCTTGGCGCCGAACTTGAACGGGTTGCCGACGACGTAGACGTAGGCCAGGCGCTGCGTCGGTTCTTCGTCGAGGCAGGTGTTGTAGCAAACGATCGGGATGCCGGCGCGCTGCGCTGCGCTCACCGCGCGCAGCGAGCCGGCGGTCGAGACCGGCGAGAGGATCAGCGCGCGCACCTCGGCCTTGATCAGCGTCTCGATGAACGCGGCTTCCTTCGCGATGTCGCCCTGCGCGTTGAGTTCGAGCAGCTTGACCGGGTGGCCCTGCGCCGCGACCTCGTCGAGCACGCCCTTGCGCACGCCGGCGTAGAAGCCCTGGTGGTCGAGCGAGATCAGGCCGATCGCCGCACGCGGCTCGACCGCCTGCACGGGCGTATTCGCGAATGTGCCGGCGAGGGCGGCGATCGA
>JAURVW010000697.1 GCA_030655275.1 Solirubrobacteraceae bacterium | reverse complement strand
GTTGAGCCACGAAGTGGGCAGCAGCCTGGGGTCGCCGGCCAGTTCGACCTTGGCGGTGAAGATGCCGTTGGTGCGGTCCTGCGTGACGGTCGCCGAGAGGATGTCGAGCGACTCGTAGCTCCGTGGCACGTCGCCGAGTTCGTCGGTCTCCGTGATCGACACGACGACCGGTGCGGCCTGGGCCCGCGTCGCCCCCTTACCGGCGAGCGAGGTGGCGACGGCGGTCGTGGGAGCAACCGCGACGAGCGCGAGTCCGAGCAGTCCGAGACGGAGACGACGTGTGGAAGGCGGCACGACCAGTAGGTCGGCAGGAAACGGCCCGGCCTGAACCGATCCGCTTCGCGGCGTCTCTAGCGGCGCACGCTCTTGGCGATCGACTGCATGCCGGTGCCCTTCGTGACCACGCGCACGGCCTTCTTCTTCTTCTTGAGCTTCACGATG
Organism: Solirubrobacteraceae bacterium; assembly: GCA_030655275.1. Classification (GTDB taxonomy): domain Bacteria; phylum Actinomycetota; class Thermoleophilia; order Solirubrobacterales; family Solirubrobacteraceae; genus JAGIBJ01. Next base: position 3,004 of record JAURVW010000697.1, on the reverse strand, counting down.
CCCTTCACGCGGCAGAACGACCCGTGCTGGTCGACCGTGAACACGCCCGTGCCGAGCTTCTTGCCCTTCGACGTGACGGTGATCCGCACGCGCGGCGGGCAGGTCTTGGCGGTCATCGCGACGAGCTTGTCGACGACAATCCGCTTGGCGCCGAGGCGGAACTCGTCCGCGGTCTTCATGACGGGGCAGCCGTTGGCGAGGGCGCCGGGGACCTTGGCGCACTTGTCGGCGGAGTCGGCGACGCCGTCCTTGTCGGCGTCGGGATCGGTCGTGACGATCTTCAGCGGCGCCGTGCTGCCGCTGCCCGAGCCACCGCCCGAACCGCCGCCGCCGGTGGAGCCACCGTCACCGGAACCATCCGAGCCACCGGTGCCCGGGTCGGCGACGGCCAGCGAAAAGACGTCGTCGGCGATCGCGCCGCCGCTGGGCGTGTCGTAGGCGGTGGCCGCGTACAGGCAGTCGAGCGGCAGGTTCGCGAGCTGGGGATCGGCCGGGGTGACGAAGGTGGTCGCGTTGCCAGACTTCGTCATCGCCGGCGAGCCCGAGATGTCCTTCGTGGAGTAGCTGTAGACCGGCGGAGTAGGCGTGCCCTCGATGTTGATGAGGTAGAACTGCAGGAACGGCGGAAGACCCTCGACGCCGGGGTCGGAGTAGTTGCACACGCCGTTCTGCGCCGTGCCGATGATCACCGTCAGCAGGCCCTGGGCGCTGGTGAACGGCGCCGCCGTGGTGGTCGTCACCTTGAAGACGCCGGTCGCGTTGTCGTAGGAGCCCTCGGCCTTCACGATGTCGAGGCCGGCCGTGCTCTTGCCGTCGCCCTTGGGGTCCGTCGCGGAGAAGGAGATCTTGGCGGCCTGCGCCGGCGCGGCGAACACGAGCAGTGCGCCGAGGAGCGCGGTGAGCGCCGGGAGGCGCCGCCGGGGCGCCGTCGAGAGGTGGACGGGGGCGGGACGGAACATGGGCACAGCTTCCCCTCTTTTCGGCTCGGATGCCACCACACCCGAGCCGTTCGGCGCGCCCGGCCTCGAAAAGCGCCTCAGCCCACCAGGTGGACCGGAGTCCGGAGCGACCTACCGCGCGCGGCCGGTCAGGCGGCCTTCTTGCCAGCCTCGTCGAGTGCGGCGAACTCGTCGTCGGAGAGTTCGAGGGTCGCGGCGGCGAGGTTCTGCTCGAGATGGGCGACCGTCGACGTGCCCGGGATCGGCAGCATCACGGGCGACCGCTTGAGCAGCCAGGCGAGGGCGAGCTGCGACGGCGTGGCGTCGTGGTCGGAGGCGATCGACTGCAGCGGGCCGTCGTCCTGCGCGAGGTGGCCGGCCGCCATCGGGAACCACGGGATGAAGCCGATGCCGCGCTCCTCGCAGGCGTTCAGCACGTCCTCGTGGGTGCGGTTGACGAGGTTGTAGATGTTCTGCACGGTGGCGACCTGCACGCCCGCCGACAGCGCGGCCTCGAGGTCCTCCACGGAGACCTCGCTCAAGCCGACGAGCCGCACCTTGCCCGACTCCTGCGCTTCGCGAAGCACCTTGAACTGCTCGGCGCGCGGGGTCGCGGGATCGATGCGATGCAGCTGCCAGAGGTCGATCCGGTCGACTCGGAGCCGCCGCAGCGAGAGTTCGAGCTGCTGGAGGAGGTAGCCCTCCCGCCCGACCGGCCGCCAGTCGCTCGGACCGGGGCGCGTCAGACCGGCCTTCGTGGCGACGACGACGCCCGGCGCGTAGGGGTGCAGCGCCTCGCCGATCAGCCGCTCGCTCACCTCGGGGCCGTAGGAGTCCGCGGTGTCGAAGAAGTCGACGCCGAGCTCGACGGCCCGCTGCAGCACCCGGCGGCACTCGTCCGGATCCTTCGGCTCACCGAAGATGCCCTCTCCCGTGATCTGCATCGCGCCGTACCCGAGGCGGTGGACCGTCAGCTCGCCGCCGAGGTCGAAGGTGCCGGACGCGTGCGCGAGCGGCGGGGTGCTGGAATCGGTGGCCATGGAGGCTCCTCCTGCGAAGGGTGGTGCGCCTGGGATGCAGGCGCGCGTCGCCTCGACGCTAGCCGTGGCGTGCGGGCGCCCCGAGGCCCCCGGTGGTCAGCGTCGCCACAGCTGGCGGTCGCCCGGGCCGCGGCCGGCCGCTCAGAGGTCGAGTCGCCGGAGCCGCCAGGTGGCGGCGGCGATCAGCACGAGGAGCTCGATCACCGAGGTGGCGACCATGCCGTCGGCCAGGTCGCGCTGCTGCCCGAACGGGCCGAGCTGGAGCGCGAGGCCGGTGAGGCCGCCGACGCCGTCGGTGAGGGAGCCGAGCGCGCCCTCGTAGAGCGCGTTGAAGCCGAGGACATCGGTCACGATGCCCGCCCAGTGGGCGACGTTCTCGCCGTTCGGGCTCTGGTCCGCGATCTGGCGTACGAGGCTCGCGAAGAAGCCGAACGACACGAGCATCGTCGCCGCCATGCCGGTCGCGGCGGTCCCGAAGACGGTCGAGAGCAGCACCCCGAAGGCGGCGACGACGGCGACCGCCCCGGTGAGCCCGAGGATCACGCTGAGGAGGTTGCCGGGCGGCTCGCCGCCGGCGGCGCTCGTGAGGAGGCTCGCGCCGGTCACGACGATCGCGGAGTAGATCCCACCCGCGATCGTGGCCGCGACCACGCGTCCGGCGACGATCGCGCTGCGCGAGAGCGGCCGCACCAGCAGCGGCTGCAGCAGGCCCTGCTCGGCCTCGCCCTTCACCGTGCTCATGGTGGTGAACACGGCCAGGACGGAGGCGAGCGAGAAGGTCGCGAAGACGGCGATCCCGAGCAGGAAGTAGCCGGCGCCGCGGGCGGTCTCGATGGCGTCGAAGCCCTGCGCCTCGGTGCGGCCGTCGAGGTTGTCGAGCAGCTCGAAGGTGCCCCAGCCGTAGAGCGCGATGAACGCGATCGTGATCACCGTGACGACCAGCAGCGAGCGCCGGTGGCGCAGCTCCGAGAGCGCGAGGCCGGCGACGAGGGCGGTGTCGCGCGGCCAGAGGAGGACCTGGGCGCG
>JAURVW010000691.1 GCA_030655275.1 Solirubrobacteraceae bacterium | reverse complement strand
GGTGGCCTGCTGCTGACCGCCGGCTCGATGGCCGACCGTCTCGGGCGGCGACGCGTCCTGCTCGTCGGCCTCGGCGTGTTCGGCGCCCTGAGCCTGTGCGTCGCCTTCGTCTCGACCGCCGGCGAACTCATCGCGCTGCGGGCCGGCCTCGGAATCGCCGCCGCGATGATGGCGCCGATTACGAACGCGCTCGTCTTCCGCCTGTTCGACGACAAGGCCCTGCGCATGCGCGCGATGACCGTGATGATCACCGTCGGTCTGTCGGGCTTCATCCTCGGCCCGCTGCTCGGCGGCACCGCGCTCGCCCACATCCGCTGGGAATGGCTGCTGCTCGTCAACGCACCCATCGCGCTCATCGCCGCGATCGGCGTCTGGAAGGGCGTCGCGGCCGACCACCCGGACGACCTCACGAAGGACCGGCTCGACCTTCCCGGCGCCCTGCTCAGCGTCGCCACGATCGGCTTCGCCTGCTACTCGCTCACGAGCGGCGTCGAGCACGGCTGGCTCTCACTGGTCACCGTCGGAGCGGTCGTCGCGGCGGTGCTCGCGGGCGTCGGCTTCGTGCGCCACGAGCGCCGCACCGACAGCCCGATGCTCGACCTGAGCCTCTTCTCCAACGGCACGGTCCGCGGCGCCACCATCGCGCAGATGGGCACCTCGATCGCGATGGCCAGCGTGATGTTCGGGCTGATCCTGCACTTCCAGTACGCCTACGGCTGGAGCCCCGTGAGGGCCGGTCTGGCCAACCTACCGCTGATCGTCACGATGCTGCTCGCCACGCCGCTCTCCGAAGGGCTCGCGAAGCGATACGGCCATCGGATCGCCTGCCTCGTCGGCGCGGGCTTCCTCGCCGGCTCGCTCGCCGGTCTGGCCTGGGGCGTCGAACACGGCTACTTCGCGATCGCGATCGCGATGGTCGGCATGACGATCGGCCTGCGCACCGTGATGACGATCTGCGCCGTGGCCCTCGTCGACGCGATGCCCGCCAACCGCACCGCGATCGGCACCGCGCTCAACGACACCGCCCAGGAGGTCGGGACGAGCGTCGGCACGGCCGTCGTCGGCACGATGCTCGCGGTCCTCGTGACCACGCAGCTCCCGGCGGGCGTCTGGAGCCACGAGCTCGTCGCCTCGTTCTTCCACGGCGAGCGACTCACCTACCTCGTGCTGGCGGTGCTCGTCGGCGTGATCGCCGGCTACGGCGCCCTCACGTTGAGCGACTCCCGCGACATGGACGAGCACCACGGCGAGCCCGACGAGACCCCGGTCGGCGAGCCGGCGATCGACGCAGCCGCTTCGAGCCAGGCGCCGTCGCTCGCCAAGACGGTCACGACGTCGCAGGTCGCCTGAGAGGTCCGGCGCGCCCGCTACGGGGACGGGCGCGCCGGACCGCGCCACACTGTGGCCATGAGCATCGAGACGCCGGACGAACTGGAAGCGATGGAGCGGGTCGGTGCGCTGGTGGCCAGCGTGCTCGCCGAGTTGCGCGCCGCCGTGGCTCCAGGCGTCACGACCGGAGCGCTCGACGAACTCGCCGCCCGCGCCTTCAAACGGGCCGGCGCGACCTCTGGCCCGGCCGACATCGTCGGGTTCCCGGGGACGATCTGCATCTCGGTCAACGAGGAGGTCGTCCACGGCGTTCCGGGTCGTCGTGTGCTGCGCGAGGGCGACCTCGTGACCCTCGACGTGACGCCCCTGCTCGACGGCTTCTGCGCCGACGCCGCCGTGACGGTCGCCGTCGGCAAGGCGAGCCCGGAGGCCGCACGCCTGATCGCAGCCGCCGACCGCTGCCTCGCCAGCGCCGTGCGCGCGGCCCGAACCGGCGATCCGCTGCGCCTCATCGGCCGCGCCACCGAGCGCGCCGCCCGATCCGCGGGCGCGACCGTCTACGCCGAGCTCGTCGGCCACGGCGTCGGCCGCACCATGCACGAGCCGCCGAGCGTGGCCAACGTCTACGAGCCCCACGTGAAGGAGCGCATGGGCGATGGCCTCGTGCTCGCGATCGAGCCGATGATCGGCCTCGGCCGGCCGGAGCTCGTCACCCTCGACGACGGCTGGACCATGGCGACCATCGACGGCTCCCTCTCCGCCCACGTCGAGCACACCGTGATCGTGCGCCCCGGCGGCGGGCGCGTGCTCACTGCCGCCTGACTGCCGCCCCGAGCTGGTCGACGTCGAGGCGAGACCCTCGCGGTCGGCGGCCCGGGCGGGGTACTGATCCTCCGCGCGCCGCCAGCTGCGGGCGCGAGGCCCTCAGGCGCCGGCCCAGCCGATCGACCGCAGCGCGTCGCGCAGCAGGGTCGTCGCCGCCGGGGCGACCGCGGCGCTGG
>JAURVW010000665.1 GCA_030655275.1 Solirubrobacteraceae bacterium | reverse complement strand
GGCAGGCCGCACTCGACGCCTACCAGCAGACCGGCGACCCGGTCCTCGGCCTCGGCCCGGGGACGAGCGCGCAGACGCTGCGCCGCTACCGCCGCACCGCCACCCCGAACCTCACCACGCCGAGCGCACCCATCGCGGTCCTCACGGAGTCCGGCGCCATCGGGCTGTCGCTCGTGCTGATCGGCGTGCTCGGCCTGTCGCTGGCGGCCCGCAGCGAGCTGCGCCGCGAGCCCCGCTCCGACGGTCCGCTGCTGCTCACGATCGGTTCGGTCGTGCTCGCGCACGCCCTCTTCAACGACGACCTGCACCAGCCGCTCATCCTGATCCCCGCCTTCGTCGCGGTGGCCGCGCTCGGTGCGCGCCAGAGCGTGGAGCAGCGGCTCGGGCCGGCGCCGGAGCTCAACGCCCCGCCCGCGAGCCGCACCCTGGCGACGACCGTCGGTGCCGTGCTCGCGATCGTGATCGGGATCGGCGCGATCGTGCCGGCCCGTGCGCAGCTCAAGGCCCGCGAGGCCGAGGCCAACCTCATTGCCGGCAACGCCGGCGCGCTGCGCGACGCCGCCCTCTACTCGAGCCAGGCTTCGCGCCTCGATCCGCTCGCCTTCCAGGGCGACGCGATCGGGTCGCAGGCGGCGCTCGCCCTGCAGCGATGGACGGAGGCGCGCCGATTGGCGCTCCAGGCCGTGCGCCGTGGCCCCGAGGAGGCCGCCTCGTGGCGCGCCCTGGCGTACATCGCGCTCGCCGAGCACGACCGCCCCGGGGCGCGTATCGCGGCCCGCAAGCTGCAGGAGCTCGATCCCGCCGCGCCGACGACGCGCGACATCATGCTCCAGGCGACGCTCGATTCCGCGCCGCCCGAGGGATCGCCGACCGCCGTCGGCACGCCCCTCTCACCGACCGCCCGGTAGGAGCGAGGCGCGCCCGGGGCGCCTCCTCCGGTGTGGCGGCATCAGGCCTGCGGGACCGGCGCCGAAGCGTCGTGCTTCCACACGCGCGCGGCGACCATGCCTGCGGCCGCGCAGATGGCGGCGAGGATGAGCGTGACGTTCGTGACCCCGATCGCAGCGCCCAAGACGCCTGCGACGGAGTACGTCACCAGCCAGCACAGGTGGGAGAGCGCGAACTGCGCAGCGAACAGGGGCGGCAGCTCCTCGGGGTCGGCCGAGCGCTGGATCAGGCGGCCCGCCGGGGTCTGCACGAGCGCGAGCCCGATGCCGAGAACCAGCCACGTGAGGAGAAGCGCCGCGTAGCTCGGAACGGCGGCGACGGCCGTGAGCGCGGCGGCGAGCACGGCGGCTCCGGTGAGCATGGCCGCGCGGTCGCTGACGCGGCGCAGGACGCGCGGGAGCACGACGGCGGTGGCGACCGAGCCGGTGGCTGCGGCGGCGAGCGCGATCGC
>JAURVW010000664.1 GCA_030655275.1 Solirubrobacteraceae bacterium | reverse complement strand
CGCTTCAAACCCACCGACGTGCCGAGCGGCGCGTGCGAGAGGCGGCCCTGCGAGAGGCCGTCGATGTGCAGCACCGCGAGGTCGGTGTCGGGGTCGTCGCCGACCCAGCGTGCGCTGTACTCGCGCGCATCGGCAAGCGAGACGCGGTAGGCGGGCTTCGCCTCGCCGGGCGCGAACGCGGTCTTGCCGGCCCGCACGACGTGCGAGTTGGTCAGCAGGTAGCCGTCGGGCGTGAACAGGAAACCCGAGCCGCCGCCGGAGCCGGCCGTGCCGGTGTCGCCGACCTGTACGGCGGCCACGCTGGGGCCGAGTCGCTCGACCACGTCGCTGACGGTTTGCGAATACGCGTCGAGCAGAAAAGCATCGGTTGCACCCACATCATCTCCTTGCCAAGGCTCGGAGGTAGGGTTGCGCGCAGGATTTGCAAGCACAATCCAGCCCTTCCACGCTTGACGCTCCCGCTCCATGTCCGAGACCACCCCGCTGCCGACCACCGAAGAAGAGATCCGCCCGGCGCCCGACGCCGCAGCACCGCCCGGGGAGGCGCCGAACGCGGAGAAGGCCGTCGCAGCAGTGGCCGACGCAGCCGCGGATGCGCCGTCGACGGGTGAGGTTGGATCTGCGCCGGAGGCTGACGAGGCCACCGCTGTCGACGCCCACGAGGACGGTGCCGCTGCTGATGGCCCGGACGTCGACGGCGCCGCCGCTGCTGCCGTGAACACTGACGAAGGCGCCCCCACAACCGCGCCGGACGCATCCGCCGCTTCAGGCGATGCCGCGCCTGCGCCGGCCGCAGCGCCGAAGGCTGCGCCGCTCAGCCCGGCCGAGGTCGCGCAGCAATTGAAGCAGGCCTTTCCGGCGCTCTTCGCCGGCGCGCCCAAGCCGCTGAAGCTGCGCATCCAGGTCGACATCCAGGAGCGCGAGCCGGGCAAGTTCTCGAAGCAGGCGCTGTCGGCCTTCTTCCGCCGCCACACGGGCGCGACCTCGTACCTGATCGCGGTCACGAAGGCGCCGCACCGGTTCGACCTCGATGGCCAGCCCGCGGGCGAGATCACCGACGAGCACCGCCAGGTCGCAAACGACGAACTGGCGCGCCGCCGCGGCAATCATGAAGAGCGGCGGCAGGCCGAAGTGGCACAGCGCCAGCTCGAAGAACAGCAACGCCGCAACCGCGCGGGGCTGTTGCACGATTTCCAGAACACGACACTGACCAAGGCGAACTTCTGCGCGCTGAAGGGCGTGCCGGTCGACGAACTCGAGGGCCTGCTCGAGGTCGCGCGCGGCGAGGCGGCGGAACGCGCGCGCCACGCGCCGCCGCCGGCCTTCGACCGCCCGCGTCGGCCCGAGGGCCCGCCGCAGCGCCGCGCCGAGGGGCCGCGTGGTGGTGGCGCGGGCGGTGGTGGCGCGGGCGGTGGCCATCGCGGCAATGGCGGCAACAACGCTGGCGATGGCGGCAATGGCGGCA
>JAURVW010000662.1 GCA_030655275.1 Solirubrobacteraceae bacterium | reverse complement strand
GGTCCACCGTGAGGGTGTCGGACTTGACCTTCACGAGCGCGGGGTCGTAGAGGTAGTTGTCGGCCAGGGCCGCGATCGGCGGCGGCATGGTCGCCGAGAACAGCGCCGTCTGGCGGCCGTTCGGGCAGAGCTTGAGGATGTGCTCGACGTCGTCGAGGAAGCCGAGGTCGAGCATCTCGTCGGCCTCGTCGAGGACGACCCAGCGGCAGTCGTGGAGGATCAGCGAGTGGCGGGAGATGAGGTCCTTCACGCGACCGACCGTGCCGACGACGACCTGCGCGCCCTTGAGCTGCGCCTGCTGCGTGCGGATCGGTGCGCCACCGAACGTGGCGACCACCTCGACACCCTTGCGGGCACCGTAGGCGCGGAGCGCCTGCGTGACCTGGATGCAGAGCTCGCGGGTCGGGGTGAGGACGAGCGCCTGGACGTTCTTGTCCTCGACGTCGATCGCCTCGAGCAGCGGCAGGCCGAACGCGGCCGTCTTGCCGGAGCCCGTCTGCGCCTGCCCGATCATGTCGCGGCCGGAGAGCAGCGCCGGGATCGCCTCGGACTGGATCGGCGAAGGACGCTCGTACCCGAGGTCCTGCAGCGCCCGAAGGAGCGGCTCAGAAAGGCCCAGGTCAGCGAAATCCGTCACTACGAGGGAGTTTACCCGCCCCACGGCCCGGTCGCCCGCCGGACCTCCTTCTTCGCGTGGGCGCACGCGAAGAAGGAGGACCGGGGTCGCCGCCCGGGTGGCAGGGCCGGGGTCGCCGCTGGGTGGGCGGAACGACCCGGGCCCGCCGACCGCCTACTTCGAGGCGACCTTGCGGTACTTCGCGATCGACAGCGGCACGAAGATGCCGAGCAGCACCACGGTCCACACGAGCGAGGCCCACACGAAGTCGCCCGCAGGCGCCCCGAGCCAGAAATGGCGGACGGCCCCGACGACGTGGGTGATCGGGTTCACGTCGGCGATGAACCGCAGCACGTCCGGGAGCGACTCCGACGGCACGAAGGCCGACGAGATGAACGTGAGCGGGAAGATCAGCGTGAAGCCGATCCCGTTGGCCGCCTCGGGGGTCGACGCATTCATCCCGATGAGCGCGAACACCCACGACGAGGTGAAGCCGAAGAGCAGCAGGAGCCCGAAGCCGGCCACCACCTCGAGGAGACCGGTGCGGAAGTCGAAGCCGATGATCACGCCGGTGACGACGAGGATCACGAGGCTCAGGCCGTTCGTGACGAGGTCGGCGATCGCGCGACCGGCGAGGACGGCGGCGCGGGCCGTCGGCAGCGAGCGGAAGCGGTCGATCAGGCCCTTGTTGAGGTCCTCGCAGAGCCCCAGCGCGGTCACGAACCCGCCGAACGCGATCGACTGCACGATGATCCCGGGCATGAGGAAGTCGACGTAGTCGCCCTCGACCTTGATCGCGCCGCCGAACACGTACGCGAACAGCAGCACGAACATGATCGGCTGCACGGTGAAGCCGAGGAGCATGTCGGGCTGGCGGGGCAGCCGGATCAGGTTGCGCTCGGCCATGACGAGCGTGTCGCCCACGAGACGGCTCATGCCGCCACCTCCGATCGATCCTGGTCGTCGGAGACGTCGTCTCCGTCGGTCTCGCTCTCCGCCGCGACGGCCGAGCGGCCGGTGAGCGTGAGGAACACGTCGTCGAGGGTCGGGCGGCGGATCTCGAGATCCTCGGCCTCCAGGCCCTTGGCATCGAGGGCGTGCACGGCGCGGGTCACGACGCCCTGGCGCTCTGCGAGCACCACGCGGACGGTCGTCCCGTGCACCGACGGCGTCTCGCTGGCGATCGCGCCGAGCGGTTCGACGGCGGCCTCGGCCTGCGCGACCTCCGCGAAGGTGACGTCGAGGCGGTCGCCGCCGACCTTGCCCTTGAGCTCGTCGGCCGTGCCGCGGGCGATCACCTGGCCCTGATCGATCACGGCGATGTCGTCGGCGAGGCGGTCGGCCTCGTCGAGGTACTGCGTGGTGAGCAGGACGGTGGTCCCGCCGACGACGAGTTCCTCGATCGTCTCCCAGAGATCCAGGCGACTCCGCGGGTCGAGGCCGGTGGTCGGCTCGTCGAGGAACAGCACCGGCGGCTCCGTCACGAGCGCCGAGGCGAGGTCGAGCCGGCGACGCATGCCGCCGGAATAGGTGCGCACGAGGCGATCGCCGGCCGCTTCGAGCCGGAACCGCTCGAGGAGATCGGCGGCACGCTTCTTCGCCGCGGGGCGCTTGTCGCCGTAGAGGCGACCGAACATGGTGAGGTTCTCGGCACCCGTGAGGTTCTCGTCGACCGCCGCATACTGACCGGCCAGCCCGATCTTGGAGCGCAGCGGGCCGGGGTCCTTCACCACGTCGATGCCCGCCACGCGGGCCGTGCCGGCGTCGGGCGCCAGGAGGGTGGTGAGGATCCGGACGACGGTCGTCTTGCCGGCGCCGTTCGGGCCGAGCACACCGAGGACGGTGCCGGCCTCGGCGGTGAGGTCGACGCCGCGCAGGGCGTGGACGTCGCCGAACGACTTCTTCAGGCCGACGGCCTCGATGGCCGGGCCGGGGTGGGTTTGGGTCATGCGCGCACGATCTCTCGGGTAGAGGTCAGGGACGGTCCGTTGGAGGACGGTCGCCAGCGTGGATCACCGCCGGCTCTGGAAGTCCTGACCGCCCGTGCGGACGAAACTCATCGGTGGGTCAGCTGCGAAGGTCGAGCAGCAACTTTCCGGTCGTCGAGCGGGACGACAGCGCCTGCTGGGCCTCGGCGGCCTGCTCGAGCGGCCAGGTGCCGCCGATCACGGGCGTGACCTCGCCACGGGCGGCACGATCGAAGAGATCGACGAGCGGGGCCCGCAGGAGTCGCTCGGGATCGTTCAGGCAATGGAAGAGCCAGAAGCCCGCGACGGTGCGCGAGTTCTTGAGGAGGTGGCCGGTGCGGACCTCGTTGGGCTCCTTGCTCGAGATGCCGCAGACGACGATCCGCCCGAACGGGGCCAGGGAACGCAGCGACGCGTCGAACACGGCTCCGCCGGCCATGTCGAACACGACGTCGACCTCGCGGCCCTCGTTGGCCTCGATCAGGCGGGCGGTGAGGTCGTCGGCGGTGCCCTCGATGGCGACATCGGCCCCGAACTCGAGAGCGGCGGCCTGCCGCTCGGGACTCGAGGCCGTCGCGATCACGCGGCCGGCCTGCGCGAGCGGGCGGGCGAGCTGCACGGCGAGGGAGCCGACCCCACCGGCGCCGGAGTGGATCACGACCGACTCGCCGGGCGCGACGCGGCCCGCGGTGCGGTGCAGGTGCCACGCGGTGAGGCCCTGGATCTGCAGCGCGAGGGCGGCGCCGTCGGAGAGGTCGTCCGGGATCGGCGCGAGGCGCTTCTCCTCGACCGACACCTGCGAGGCGTATCCGCCTCGCTGACAGAGCGCGACGACGCGTTCGCCGGTGTCGCGGCGCACGCCGGCCACCTCGGCCCCGGGGATCAGCGGCAGGTCGTCCTGGTGGACGTACTTGTTCTCGCGCGTGTGGGTGTCGGCGAAGTTGAGGCCCGCGAGGGTGACGTCGACGATCACCTCGCCCGGTCCGGCGACGAGGTCGGGCAGTTCGACGAGCTCGAGCACCTCGGGGCCGCCGAAGCGCGTCTGCTGGATGGCGTGCATGGCGCGGAATCTAGAGAAGCCCCGCGGCGGAGGCCGCTGAACGTCGGGTGGCGTCGCCGGGCAGGCGGGCGCTCTACGGCGTGGTCGGAACGATGGTCTTCGCGAGCGCCGGTGAGGTCTCGGCGGCGAACCGCACGAGTTGGCGGACCGCGTCTGCGTCGCCGGCCCGGCAGGTGAGTTCCCACTCCGATCCCACGGCGCGGATGGCGTCGGCCTGCTCCCGAGGGACGGTCAGCACCGGCGACTCCTTCGACATGCCCACGGCCTGCAGCGCGCGGAGACCGGCCATCACGTCGGCCGGGAGGCCCGGGCGGTAGGAGACGACCACGTAGCCGTGCGATGCCCCATGCAGCGAGACGGTCGGGTCGATCGGCTCGTCGTGGAAGCCCGGCGGGACGACATCGGGGTTGCTTGCGTCGAACGCGACCTGGCGGTTGTACTCGTCCTCGTCGTCGGTGACGTAGTACTCGAGCTCGTGGGCGTCGCACGCGCCGCGCGGCCCCTCCGCGCGCGGGCGCGTGTTGGCCGGGTCGTCGCCGAGTCCGACCGTCGCCAGGCCAGCGATGAGGCCAAGTGCGAGGAGCCCCACCAGGACGAAGACGAACCGGTGACCGGAGCCGCGGCTCTCGCCCTCGCCCTGGTCCTCCGGTTCGACTCCGTCACGCACGGGCCGAAGGTATCGACCCATCGCACGCCGCGCCGCCGGTGTGGCGCGGCGCCGTACGCCTAGGGCGTCACCTTCTCGATCGAGAGCGTGATCCCGTTCCCGGCCTGTGGCGTGAACGTCTCGGGCACCGTGGCTCCCGCCTCGAGGCCGACGTACAACTGGATCACGTCGCCCCCGCCCAATGAGAGCACGGCCTCGGCGTCGAAGCGGTACTCGTCGTAGCCCGCGAGCGTCGAGAGCAGCGGTTCGGGGAGGCCACCGTTGACCGTCACGTCGAACGACCAATGCTTCGGGAAGCCGGTGAGCGCGTGGTAGCGGATCCGGTAGTCCCCGGCGACGGGGACGGTGAACTGGGTGTCGCCCGCGACGGCATTCGTCCCGCCGCCGAGCTTCTGGCCGGAGGAGAGGGCGACGACCTGCTGCCCGCCGGGACCATCCGTCGTGACGGTGATCGGGGTGCCGGAGCTGGCGGCGAACGCGTACGTCCCCACCCCCGAGGCGCCGGTCACGCCCGTCGCACCGGTCTCGCCGGTGCTGCCGGACTGGCCGACGTCACCGGTGACGCCCGTCGCACCGGAGGCGCCGGTCGTCCCGGTCACCCCGGTGATGCCCGTGGCACCGGTTGCGCCCGTGCTGCCGGTCGCGCCTGTGGCACCCGTTGCGCCGGCTCCACCGGTCGACCCGCTGCCGCCGGTGGCACCGAAATCTCCGGTCGCGCCCGTGGCACCGGTCGCACCGGCGGCACCCGTCTCGCCCGTGACGCCTTGCAACCCCGTCGCGCCGGTGGCGCCCGTCGAGCCGGTCGAACCGGTCGAACCCGTCGGTCCGGTCGCCCCGACGGCTCCCGTCACGCCATCTGCGCCCGTCGCACCCGTGACACCGTCCGCGCCCGTCGCACCGTTCGAGCCAGTCGCACCGGTAACACCATTCGCGCCCGTCGCCCCGTCGGCGCCCGTCGCCCCGTCGGCACCCGTGCTGCCGCTGCCCATTCCGGTCGCGCCCGTGGCGCCCGTCGCGCCGGCTGCACCCGTCGCGCCGGTCGCCCCGGCTGCTCCGGTCGCCCCGGCGACGCCCTGGATTCCCGCGGCCCCGGTCGCTCCTGCCGTCCCGGCGGCGCCTGCCGTGCCCGCCGCCCCAGGCGTGCCGGCGACTCCTGCCGCTCCAGTCGCACCCTGGGCGCCCGTGAGACCCGTCAGGTTCCAGCGGATGCGCAGCTCGCCCTTCTTGCACTTCTGGGCGCTCTTGATGATGCGCAGCGTGCGGTCCCCGCTCTTGGCGTAACACCCTGTGATGGCAGCCTCCGCGGACGGGACGAACGCGACCGACGCGGCGACCGTCGTCAGTGCGACGGCGAATTGGGTTCTGTGAGACGGCACGAGAAGACTCCTGGAAGCGGAACACGGCGGGTGGCCGCGGTTTCAGAGCGAGTCTCGGCGCGGGGGTGGGTCGAAGGCTCGCGCCAAGCTAGACCACCCGTCGGCACACGAGGCGAATGATTGGACATCCGTCCAGTTGCACGTCCCGCCGACGGCCGGCTGGCGGCAAATGCCGCCAGCCAGGGGCGGATCAGTCGAGCTTCTCGACCTGCAGCGTCGCGCCGTTGGGCTCGACGACGACCGGCGTGAGACTCGTTCCGGACTGCATGCGAAGCGTCACGGCCAAGGTGTCGCCGCCCACGAGGTTCATGACGGTCCGGCCTCCGAAGTCGTACTCGGGGTAGGAGTAGCCCATCTCGAGCTCCGGGATGGCCGTGCCACCGCGCGTGACCCCGGCCGCGAGGTTGTCGCCATCGTGGGCCCGGACCGTGTAGGAAACGGCGTAGCGTCCTGCCCGTTGCACGGTGAACACGGTGTTCGCGCCGTTGACCGTGAACCCGTCCAAGGTCTGCGCGGACGGCAACGGCACGGTGACCCGGCCTCCGGCTGCGGTCAGCACTCCGAAGTTCGTTCCGCTCGTGGTCCCCGCGAAGGCGAGCGCTCCGAGGCCCGCGGTACCCGCGACGCCGGTCGCCCCCGTGGAGCCGGTGGTCCCCGTGGCGCCGGTCGAGCCGGTCACGCCGGTGGCGCCCGTCGACCCCGTCACGCCATTGATCCCGGTGACGCCGCTGGGACCCGTGGCGCCCGTCGACCCGGTCACGCCGATCACACCCGTCGACCCCGTCGCTCCGTTGGACCCGTTCTGGCCGGTCGTGCCCTGGGCGCCGGTGGCGCCCGTTGCTCCGGCAGCGCCGGTGGCTCCGGTGACGCCCTGAAGGCCGGCGTCGCCCGTGGCGCCGGTCGCTCCCGTCGCCCCCGTGACCGACGCGCCGGTCGCACCAGTGGCGCCGATCGCCCCGGTCGAGCCGACCGAACCCGTGACCCCGTCAGCTCCGGTTGCGCCCGTCGCACCGGTCACCGACTGTCCGGTCGCGCCTGCGACACCCGTGGCACCGGTCGCCCCTGCGGCGCCCGTTGCACCGACGAGCCCCTGCAGTCCTCGTTCGCCAGCCGCACCCGTCGCGCCCGCGGAGCCAGCCGCACCCGTTGCACCGGCTGAACCGGCAGAACCGGCAGCGCCTGTTGCACCCGCAGAACCGGCGGCACCCGTGGCGCCAGCCTCGCCCGTGTTCCCCTTGGCGCCCTTGAGGGTCCAACGGATCTTGAGCTCGCCGGGCAAGCACGGTGTGGTCTTCTTGATGATCCGCAGCGAGCGGTCGCCGTTCGGCCGGTAACAACCCGTGACGGCCGCCTCGGCCGATGGCACGAAGGCGAATGCTGCTGCCGTGGCAGTGGTCATCGCGATGGCGACCTGGGACTTGCGAGGGTTCACGTGGGGCTCCTGGACGGAAAGCCGCAGCACGCAGGGTCGCCGCTGGGACGAGACCGTCGTACAAGCGGGCACTGGCGTCCAGACTATGCGAGCCCTGCGGACGAAAGAAGGGTGGCTGGACATGTGTCCAGTTGCGCGTCACCGGTCGCCGGTTCGCCCCGTGGGACCGTGCTCTCGGCCCCGCGGCATCGCGGACCGGTGTCGTGCTGGATGGCCCTGCAACGGAAAGTCGCGCCACGGCCGACGCGTGCGGTTAGGTTTTCCGTGTGTCGCTCTTCAGCCATCGTTCGCTCACGCTCACTGCCGCCGCACTGATCGGCGCAGCCACGTTCGCGGGCTGCGGCGACGACGAGGACACGCCGGGCGCGACCACCGGCGGGTCGACCCCCACCACCCAGCTCGACACCACGAAGGTCGAGCGGGCGATCAAGGACTCCATCAAGGAGCAGCGCGACATCCGCGCGAGGGTCACCTGCCCCGAGTCGGTGCTGCAGGCCAAGGGCCGCGACTTCGTGTGCGTCGCGAAGACGAAAGACGGCGAGACCAACTTCGCCGTCCAGCAGACCGACGACAACGGCAACGTCACCTACGCCGCCGCGCAGTAGCGCCGTCGCGGGACCCCGGTCCCGCCGACCCTCGACGATCGCCGCAAGCGACGGCGCGGAGGGCGAGGGCCCTCAGCGGACGATGTCGATCCAGTCGAGCGACTTGCCGCAGAGCGTGCGGGCACCGCTCGCGGGAATGCTCACGAGGTCGGCCTCGTTGCCGACCGGGGAGAGCCCGAACCACCGCAGCAGGGTGAGGTGGCCGGCGTCGGCGTCCCCCGGATGGAGCCCCGCCTCCGGGTATTCGATCTCGAAGGTGTGCACGCCCGGCTCGATGTCGAGGTCGCCGATCCGCACGCCACCGCCGAGGCCGCCCAACTCTTGACGCACCGCGCCGATCTTGCGCCCGTCGACGCGCACCTCGAACCCGCGCGCGAAGATCCCGCCCAGCCAGAGGCTGTAGCGCCCGCCCGTCGGGATGTTGACCTCCGAGACCGCGACCCCCGGACTCATCGGCGTGAGCACCCTGCTCGCCGGGTCGTGGAGCCAGTCGCCGGGCCAGCGCACCTCGTCGCCGCGGAGCATCACCGACGGCGCGCGGACGGCGGCGACGAGCGAGGCCCCCGCGGCCGCGGCCTCCCGGCCGATCCGCTGGACCACGTTGCACGTGGGTGTGGCGACCGGCTGCAGCGGGCAGAGCGCCAAGGGCCCGGCGTTCTGCGAATTGCCGCAGTAGGGCATTGCGCGCGAGTCACCGAGCGGGACGTGGCGGACGAGCGTCCCGACTCCGCTGCGGCGGTAGACCTCGTAGAACTCGCCCTGCCAGACCCGCTCGAACTCCGACGACGGCCTCGACTCCGTCGGCGTGCGCGGCACCACGACGGTCGGATAGGGCCCGAGGGTGGTCGAGGGAAAGGCGTCGAGGTCGGCCCAGGCCGGCTGGATCAGGTACCGGCCGTCGATCACGGGCAGCGTCACGCCGCGCAACTCGGCGGGCTGCACCGTCGCGCCGTCGCGCAGGAAGTGGCGGGTGGCGTAGACCTCGTACTGGTTGTCGAACGTGGGGCCGTGACCTTCGATCTGCTCGGCGACCTGCTGCAGCTCGGCGAGCCGGTCGCGCGGGGCGAGGGTCACGTCGCGGTAGGCGTACACGTTGGAGACGAGGATTCCGGCGACGAGCACGCCGACGAGCGCGAGGCCTGCGCGGTGGCGGGCCGCGAGGACGGCCGCGCCGCAGAGCGCGAGCAGCGGCACGGTGGGCGCGGCGATCGCGAGGGTCTTGCCCATGAGCCATGGGCTCGCGCCCGTCGCCAGGCCCGCGCCCACCGCGAGCACGCCGAGCATCACGTACAGCGCGAGCCCACCGCCCAGGGCGCGGCTGCGCACCGCGTGGACTACGAACCCGAGCGCAGCCAGCGCCGCGATCACGAGCAGGATCGTGTTCGGCGCGCTCGTGACCGGCTGACGGAAGTCCGGCCCCAGCCAGATGCCACCGAGCTGGGAGACCTTCAGCGGCCCGGCGAGGTTGCCCAGGCGCGTCGCCTCGTCGGAGGCGCTGTCGAAGAACTCCTTGCCGTAGGAGATCGTGTCGGCGAGCTGCAGCACCGTCGGCAGCGCGCAGATCACGAGCACCCCGATGAGCG
The DNA here is from genome assembly GCA_030655275.1 of Solirubrobacteraceae bacterium. Classification (GTDB taxonomy): domain Bacteria; phylum Actinomycetota; class Thermoleophilia; order Solirubrobacterales; family Solirubrobacteraceae; genus JAGIBJ01. The sequence goes on along the minus strand of JAURVW010000662.1, from coordinate 244 downwards.
TGCCCGCCCCGAGCAGGGCCTTCGGACGGCCGTCAGCGCGCCCGCGCCAGAGCCAGGTCCCGGCGACTGCGAGGCCGACCGGCCCGATGAAGGCGATGCCGCCGAGACCGACGATCGACATCACGGCTGCGCCGGTCACGGCGACCGGCACGCCGGCCCGCGCGCCGCGCAGCCCGGTCGTCGGCGGCTGCGCCGCGGCGCGCGCGGCGAGCGCCACCAGGACCAGCAGGATGCCCGCGATCGA
>JAURVW010000655.1 GCA_030655275.1 Solirubrobacteraceae bacterium | reverse complement strand
CACCAGAGCAGTGTTGCTTTGCAGTTTCTGTAGGCGTTCAAAGAAGATTGAGTGTTTGCTGGTTGTGTGCTTCAAAAGGGTCTGCGCTACTTGTTCATCCCATGCTCCCCCTTTTGGTGCGTGAAAGGCGCCAAGGATCTTGATTGGGGAATGACTGATAGTCTGCCATGTTCTGAAAGGACATCTAGCATTGATGGAACCATTCACATTTGGAGGGGTTAAGCTCAATCCCGAGCCTGTTGAACCTCTGATCGATCAGCTCGACGCATGCTTTCATCGATGCAGAGTTGTTGCCGATCAGGGTGATGTCATCCAAGTATGCCATGATTTCGACCTCATGTCCAAAAGTTTCCTTCGCTTCGACAAGGACAGGGTGAATCACAAGGGCGAAAAGGAAGGCCCCAAGGACATCGCCTTGTCGGGTTCCTCTCTGCGACATAATGACTTTCTCAGTATCCCCGCGTCTGAAGTGCAGCTCGGTGTGTTTGGAGTAGCAGAAGTTCCATTGGTTGACTAGGCTATGGAATTGGGGGTTTCGTCTAAGCTCAGCAGCAATGGCGGCCCTCCACGGGGTGTTGAAGGCGTTCTTGGCGTCGAGAGCAACGAGGATCCGGCAGTCCGTTATACCCTTCGAGATTCGGTGGTTCAGGATCTCACACCCACCCTCAACAGAAATCCCATACTGGAGCCCGTCGAAGTGTCTGATGGCGGACTCGGACACGCTTTTCACGGCGACAGCTTGAGCAATCTTGCGGAAGCACTCATTTACGGTAATCGGACGTATGCCAGGCTTATCGCCCTTTTGCTTTGGCGGTTTCGGCACGGCTATCAGTCTCGCAGCATTGATTCTCTGTCTGATTTCTGGTGCAACCTCATCATTGATGATCATCTGGATGATTGCGGTCATCTGTCTTCGCGTCCTTTCAGCTGCAAGTACCGGCCGGAGCAGTTCCTCGGTCCACCCGGTGCGGCCAGCGGAGGATCCATGGCACATTTTCTTCACGAGCGACTCAAGCTGGTCAGGGCTTAGTTCGTACAGTTTCACTTGTGTCTCAATCCGCAGGTCAGGGGATTCGGCTTCATGTAGGTGTAGTTTATCCATCTCTCCAGCGACATCATAATCTTCGGGGAAATCACATTGTTCCTGCATGAGGGTACGGCAGG
>JAURVW010000653.1 GCA_030655275.1 Solirubrobacteraceae bacterium | reverse complement strand
GTGCCTGCGGCCACCCTTCCAGGCGTCCGTCGCGACGGGCTCGATCACGACATTGCCGGGGGCCAGACCGAAGACGTCGGCGCTGACATCGTTGTGCGTCGCCTCGACCAGATCGAGCTTCTCGAGCTGCGCGAACAGGAGCCGCGAGAGGACTGCACCGTCGCGGGCGGGCACCTGGAGGACTCGGGACGCCCACTGGGCGTACCAGCCCAGGTGGCCGGTGACCTGATCGAGCAGGCGCTCGGGGGGCTTCTTGCCCTTCACCGGCTTCGGCTCGGGGCCGCTGCGAGCGAAGGCCGGGGCGCTACGACCGACCGGGAAGGCGGGCATGCCCTCCCGGCGGGGCCGTCCACCCCAGATCCGGTATCGCGCGCCGTCGTGCTTGATGTACGCCTTCAGCCATTTGTGCTCGATCCCGCCGCGGACACGGAGGTGCTCAAGCACCCCCCGCACCCAGGCGGTCAGCCGTGCGTCGTCCAGTGGGCCGTCGATCGAGAGCTGGATCTCGGCGTCCTCAAGGGCTTGCCGCGCGGCAACCGCCATCGTTGACGCCGGCGCTCGGACCTGCGCCGCCACGGTACTGGTGAGTTCGAGCGTCCGCCCGATCCGGGACTGCAGGCCGAACTCGAGCGCGGCGTCGAACTTGATGCGCAGCCGGACCCGGTTGCGGGCGCCTTCCGGCACCGCGCGGAGCGTTTTCGCCTGCCAGAAGGGCCGGAACTCGTCGCGGTCGGCCAGGTCGGGCGGCAGGATGCGGTACCTCGCGGCGCGATCGTCGCCGACGTCCCGCAGCACGCGGTCGGCCAACTCCTCGAGCGTGCAGGGCTGGTCGCCGACTGCGTCGCGCAGCATGGAGCGAACGGTGAGGCTGTGGGACCGTGCCTGGACGAATCCGGCACGGTGCGCGGCGTCCTGGACGCTGTCGGTGAAGACGAGCGTCTTCTTTTCGTTCGGCGAGACATTCGTACTGCCGAACAGGGTCGAGAGCGAGACCGAGAGCTGTGTGGCAACCGCGGACCCGAGGAAGCGGATGCCGTCGCGCTGGCCGCAGGCCGGGCAGTCGTCGTTGCGGCTGGCGTCGCCCGCCTCGGCCCCGGTGTGCGTGAGGACCGGGAGCACGGCGGTCCGGTCGTGCTCATCCTCGGAGCGCTCGACGAGCAGGCGTCGCTCGCCGACGTGGAACCACCGCAGGCCCGCGCCGCGCGGCCCGTCGTCTGTGTCGCGGGTCGGCGAGAGGTCTTGCTCGCGCGTGGCGTGGATGAGCGGGCGGAACCGACCGCTGCCCTGCGCGTGGTCACGGCGGATGCTGTCGTCCGCGGTCGACAGCTCGGCCGTGTCGGCCGGGGACAGCGTTACGCCCCACCCCGACCGGCCGCAGTGGCGGCAGTAGAGGGCCGGGAAGACGGGCTGGCTCGCGCTGA
>JAURVW010000643.1 GCA_030655275.1 Solirubrobacteraceae bacterium | reverse complement strand
GCTGCCGTTGCGCAGCTCGCCGGCGGCCGTCAGCTGCCACTGCTGCCCACTCGACCCGTTGCATTTCCACGCGTATGTGGGCGCGGCCGGTAGAAACGCGCCGAACAGCGCCTCGGCACACAGCCCACTCGAGGCAGGCTTCAGCGGCGCGGTCGCGGCGGACGCCGCCTGCGGAGCGAAGGCGGCAGCCCCCGCGAACAGGACGAAGCCGACCAGTTTCTGGACACGGTGCGGGACAAACACGACCCGGGATCGTACGCTCCCACCGGCTTCCGGTCCAGCAGACAAGTGAAGGCCGTCACACTGGCGGTCGGCAGACCACGTGTGACCGGCTGCACGGTCTGGTAGTTACCGGCGTCCGGGATGTCGACGGGACCGCCGGGGTGGCAGAAGTTCGAAGAGATCGAACCACGCCGTTTGCCGCGCCTGTGTCGTGCAAGCCGTCGAGACCTCAGCGTCAGCGGACGGGCCCACCTGAAGCTCGGTTGACCGCGCCACCCGTTCGATGGCCGCAGCGAGATCATGGACGTCGCGTGGGACGAACGCCACGCCGTCGACGAGTCGCGTGGCCTCGGCGAGGCCACCTTCGTTCGAGGCGATCACGCGTCGTCCTGCTGCCCAGGCCTCAAGGGCCACGACGCCGAACGGCTCGGGTCGTGTGGTTGGCACCAGCATGGCCTGCGCGTTGGCGAGGTACGGGCGGATGTCCGAGACTTCTCCACTGAACGTGACCCAAGGTTCGTCAGCGATCTCAGCCAGCAAGCTCTCGAGGTAACGCTCTTGCCCAGGGAAGCTGCCCCCGAGCAGTTGAAGGCGCAGATCGATGCCGTTCTCTCGGACGATGCGGCCGGCTACCACGGCCTCGTGATGACCCTTGTGGCCGTTCACACGCCCTGCGAGAAGTACATCGAGCCGGCCGGGCGTCGGAGAGACCGGCGGCAAAGGGTCGTAGTCGGGACGAGCTGGGTAGGCCACGACGATGCTCGAGGGCGCGCACCCCTGGTCGACCATCCACTGGCGGGTCGTCTGTGAATTTGCCATCTGAACGTCGCTCAACATCGACGCGCCGCGGATCAGGACGCGTCCGCTGGAGCCATCGAGGATTTCGTGCACCGAAAGCACGGTGCGCTTGCGATGGAGACGGAGCACCGGCAGATAGGAAGCGAGGGCGAGGGTCCAGACGACGACGATGTCCGCCCGCTTGAGCTCGGCCGGCAGCGTGAGCGGGGGACGCAGTTCGGTTGGATGAGCGACCTTGCGCAACACCCTGAGCGGCTTGATCGCTACCGAGGCGCCGGCGTCTCGCAGCAGGGCCGTCAGAGGACCTTCCTCGGGCAGCAGCACGTCTACGACGCAGCCCAGCGCGATGAGCCCCTCGACGTCCTGGAGCAGCACACGACTAGCGCCGTACAGGTCGTTGGAGCCGTGTGCGAATGCGATGCGCGGGGACTGCACCCGCGCAAGGCTACCCGCCGTAGCGCCGACTTCTCGTCAATTGCTTTTGTGACGTCGATCCAGCGCCTAGTGGCGCGTGGCTGACCCGCCCGCTCAGGCAGCAGTCGCCGCCAGCAGACGCTCCCAACGGTCCGCCGCTGGGGCCTCAGAATAGGTCGACTCGAGCATGTTGCGCACCTGCCCGGAATGCTCGACCGTAGGCCGCGCTCCGCGCTCGTGCCAGGCATTCAGTGCTTCCGCGAGACTGCCGGGCTCTCGCGACACGGTCTGGACAGCCTTTGGGAAGGACCGCGCGAGATCGTCTGGGCCGCCGCCCTCGAAGGCGAGGACCTCACACCCTTGGTTGAGGGCCTCGAGGATTACCATGCCAAAGGGCT
>JAURVW010000639.1 GCA_030655275.1 Solirubrobacteraceae bacterium | reverse complement strand
GCACCGACTATAACGAGGTCTATATTCCAGGGAATGAACTGGCTGATCTGCTGCCTAAGCTGATGCATTTCATGGATGAGCCACTCGCCGGACCAGGGTTGATTCCACAGTATTACGTTTCACGCTTGGCGGGGAAGCATGTGAAGGTTGTACTGGGTGGGCAAGGCGGTGACGAACTGTTCGTGGGGTATGCCCGATACATGGCTGCCTACTTGGAAAAGTGCCTTTCCGGGGCAATCAACGAAACGGCCGACCAGCATCGCTACGCGGTTTCGCTGGAGTCGATCATCCCTAATCTGTCACTGCTCAAGACCTACCAACCAATGCTGCAGGGGTTATGGCGCGAAGGCTTGTTTGCGCCTGCTGACCAGCGTTATTTCCGGCTGATAGATCGTAGCGAAGGCATGTCCCACTTGTTTAATCCAGACTCGTTCGACAAGGGCTACTCGTCGTTTGAGTCGTATCAGAAAATTTTCAATCGCGAAGGTTTGCACTCCCTGGTCAACCAGATGACTTACTTCGACCTTAAAGGCTCCTTGCCAGCGTTGCTGCACGTGGAAGACCGCACCAGCATGGCGGCATCCATCGAGTCGCGCGTGCCGCTGCTAGATCACCGTATCGTTGAGTTCATGGCGACCATTCCACCTAACATCAAGTTTAGCGGTGGGCGCATGAAGCACTTGTTCAAGGAGTCTGTGCGTAGCGCGGTGCCACAGAGCATTTTTGATCGCAAGGACAAGATGGGCTTCCCTACACCGCTGACACAGTGGACCAAAGGCGTTGCCCGCGATTTCGTGCGTGACACGCTACTCTCCGACCGCGCTCGGCAGCGTGGGCTTTACAACTCACTGTCCGTCGAGAAGGCGCTGAATAACGAAAGCGAGTTTGGAAGGGTTGTCTGGGGTCTGTTGTGCCTGGAGCTTTGGCATCGAAACTTCATTGATGGAGATATGTAACCCGGTGGAATCTGAAATCATGAGGCAGGCTCCACGGGTTCTGATGCTCTGTAACGACAGGCAGATCGACCGAAGGATACTTCTGCAGGCCGACAGCCTGGAGGAGGACGGAT
>JAURVW010000638.1 GCA_030655275.1 Solirubrobacteraceae bacterium | reverse complement strand
AGGGAGGCGCAGCGGTCGGTGGGACTGACTGCGCCAACGTGTAGGGCGGGCTCTCGGGCCCGCCCTTCTCGTTCGAGGAGCCGGGTCGCATGCGTCCGGACTGCGCCGAAGCCCTCCCTGGCGCTCCGACCGACGTCGTCGTCGCGTCGTGGTGGCGGGGCCGCGACGGGCTCTACCCGACGATCTCGAGGACGTCGTCGGCGAACTTCTCCAGGAACGCCGGGCCGACGCCCTTGATCGCTCCGAGTTCGAGCTCGTTCGTCGGCCGCACGTCGGCGATGGCTTCGAGCGTGCGGTTCGTCGCGACCGTGTAGGCGGGCTTGTCGGCTGCGGCCTCGCGACGCCATACCACGAGTGCCGCGTATACCTCAGGGGCGGGGTTGTTCGGCGACGGTTCCTGCGCCCCGCCCCCGCTCCCGGACGACTTGCGCTTCTTGAGCGCCTTCGGCGGGTTGAAGCCGAGGTCCGGATCGTGGACGTCGCAGCAGCGCCCGATCGGTGCGCCTTCGGTGCGGTCGCCGAAGTGGTCGAGCAGGGTGCGGCGCCTGCACGTGTCGCCGAAGGCGTAGGCCTCGATCGCCCGGTAGGCGCGCCAGCCGCGGTCCTTGGCCTCGCGACAGATCTGGTCGACAGTGCGAGGGTCCAAACGCCGCTCGACGGTCACGTGGAGGCGACCGCTGGCCGCCGGCGCGAGGCGGGCTCCCCCGGCGCGTTCGACGATCGCGAGTGAGGTGCGGTCATCGTCGTTCTCGGGGCGCTCCATCTCCAGCACCCCATCCTGGGCGCGTGAGAGGAGTCGCCGGTGATAGCTGGCGACGGTCTCCGGCTCGATCGCGCGCTGGGTGTTGAAGTGGATGAGGCGACTGAGGTCGGCGCGGGAGGCGAGCAGGAGCGCGCGCGAGGGCGCGCCGTCGCGGCCACCGCGGCCGGCCTCCTGGTAGTACGCCTCGACCGACGTCGGCATCGCCCAGTGGCACACGAAGCGAACGTCGGCCTTGTCGACGCCCATGCCGAACGCGTTCGTCGCGACGATGATGTCGAGCGAGCCGTCCATGAACGCCCGCTGCACGCCCGCGCGCCGATCCGACGGCAGTCCGGCGTGGTAATGCGCGGCCTCGTGGCCATCGTCGCGCAGCATGCCCGCGACCTCTTCGCAGTCCTTGCGGGTGCCGCAGTAGATGATCGCCGGCTTGAGTTCGGGATCGGTGAGGGCCCCGAGGAGCAGCGCACGCTTGCCGTCCTTGGTGCCCTTGCCCTCGAAGCCCGCGACGTCGAAGGAGAGGTTCGGGCGGTCGAAGCCCGATCGCACCATCTCGGGGTCGCGCAGACCGAGGCGGTCGATGATCTCCCCGGCGACGGCCTCCGTGGCCGTGGCCGTCGCCGCCATCACCGTCGGGCGACCGAGCCGCTCGATGGCGACCGGAAGCCGCAGGTAGTCGGGGCGGAAGTCGTGGCCCCACTCGGCCAGGCAGTGCGCCTCGTCGATCACGAAGAGGTCCACCCCGCGCTGCTCGAGCACGCTCACGAACCACGACGAGGCGAACCGCTCTGGCGAGCAGAACACGATCCTCGCGAGGCCGGACCGCAGTGCGTCGAACGAGGCGCGGTTGTCCTCCTCCGTCATGCCGGAGGCGATCATCACCGCCGGATGGCCGTCCTCCGTGAGGCGGCGCAGCTGATCCGACATGAGCGCGACGAGTGGGCTCACGACGACCGTGAGACGGCTGCTGGCGAGCCCGGGCAGCTGGTAGCAGAGGCTCTTGCCGCCGCCGGTCGGCATCACGACGAGGCTGTCGCGCCCTTCGAGGGCCGCGGTGACCGCCTCGCGCTGCCCCGGACGGAAGCCGGCCAGGCCGATGTGCGCGAGGAGCAGGTCGGGATCGGGCGGCCCCTCGTAGAAGTGGGGCTCATACCCCACGCCGGGCACGGAGGTCCCGACCGCCGACGCCGAACGACTCGGGCCACCGCCGCTTGAGGCACCCGCGCCGTTGGAGCCGCTCGCCTCGGAGACGTAGCTGCCTCCGTTGCTCCCGGCCTTCGCGTAGCTCCCGGCACCGGCTGCGCCTGCCGTCGCCGGTCCGCCGGGCCGCGCCTTCGTGAGCGCACCGAGCGCCTCGGCCATCGGCCGCGCGTCGATCTGCTGCTCCGGGCTGAGCGCCTTCCAGTGCGAGCGGGCGGCATTCACGAGCAGGTCGAGCTGCGGCTCCCGCACGCCATCGCGCGCCTCGCGCTCGAGCTCGCGGACGAGATCGGGGAAGGCATCGTGGAACAAGGGCACCGGCCCACGGTACCCATCAGACCGGTCGTTTCGACCGTTCTGCGCAGAGTTGAAACCGCTCTGCGCGGGAGTTGCCGCAAACCGGCGCGCTGGCGTCAGCCCTTCGCCAGCCGAAGGGCCCTCACGTGCTGCGCCGCGCGGTCAGCCGTTGGCGAGCCGGCGGATCCTCGAGCGTTGGGCGGCGCGGCGCGGATCCTCGCGCGGCAGGCTCACTGCCAGCATGCGGCTGGCCTCGAAGTCGTCCCGGCCCGTCGGCGTGCGCAGCCAGGCCTCGAGCAGGTCGGGCTCGCCCGAGGCGAGCACGGCGGCGCGAAGCTGGTCGTCGACGCGGTCGCGCAGCTCCGCGATGCGAGGCACCTCGCTGCGGGCGAGCATCGGCCCGGCGTACTGGCCGAGCGCGTCGCGGATCTGGTCCGCCGAGACGAGCCGCTCGATCTCCCCCACGTCGCACGCGATGCGCTCCGTGAGGCGGTACGGGCGTTCGCCGAGCAGCGGACCGAGCTGGGCCCGCAGACGGTGCAGCTCGGAGCGGATGCTGCCGGGGCGGCCGCGCTCGCCGTAGATCTCGATCGCGAGCTGCTCGGCACTCAGGCCCTCCTCGCAGAGCCAGAGGAGCAGCATGAGCTCGGTGTGGCGCCGCGACAGGACGTGGTCGCGACCGCCGATACGCAGCAGTCCGCGTTCCCGGCCGAGCACCGTGAGCGTGGTCGACGCCGTCAGTCCGGTGCGCTCGGCCTTGAGCGCAAGTTCGCGCTCCACCATGTTCGCAGCCATCGTGACGACTGCCAGGCTGTGCGGATGGGCGGTCCCGAGCGCGCCGGTGAGGTCGAGCACCCCGAGCACCTTGCCGCTGAGCGGATCGCGGACCGGCGCCGCGGAGCACGTCCAGCGATGCACGGCCTCCGCGTAGTGCTCGGAGGAGAAGACCTGCACTGGATGGCGTTCGGCGAGCGCCGTTCCCATCGCGTTCGTGCCGGCTGCGCCCTCGGACCAGACCGATCCGCGCTGCAGGTTGACCTCGCGCGCGGCGTCGAGCATCGCGGGCTTGCCGTCGATCCACAGCAGCGACCCGTCGGCATCGCACACGAGCGCGACGTGTTCGGAGTCGCCGACGCCGTCCAGGAGGCCACGCAGGATCGGCACGGCGATCGAGAGCGGGTGCTCCTCCCAGCGGCGGTCGACTTCGTCGGTACCGAACTTGACGGGCGCCACGCCGTGGTCGGGATCGACGCCGGCGGCCTGGCTGCGCTGCCAGGAACGCACGATCACCGGACGCAAGTCAGGGTCGGTTTTCCCTGCTCCTGCGCCTTTCGGCGCTCCGCCGAGCACGCGGTCGCGGGCCTGGGCGATCTCCAGCGCACGGGACCGCCGGTCCCCCGTGGCGTAGATCGCTGCCCAGTCTTCCATGTCTCCAGTGTGACGCATCTCAAGGACTGCGACGTCAGTGCGACCCCCTGCGATGGACGATCGATTTCGACGACATCGTCCAACCTGCTCCCCATGGAGGCCCCTATGAGCACCCAACTTCACGCCGATCCCGCCGCGACGGCCTTTGCCGCCAAGCACCACCGGATGCTGATCGGGGGCGACTGGGTCGATTCGCACTCCGGAAAGACCTTCGACACCTACAACCCGGCCACCGGCGAAGTCCTGGCATCGATCCCCGCTGGTGACTCCGAGGACATCGACCGCGCGGTGAAGACGGCCCGCGCCGCCTTCGAGAACCCCACCTGGGCGAACATGCACCCCGCGACCCGCGGCAAGCTGCTTCACAAGCTCGGCGACCTCATCCTCGAGCACGCCGACGAGCTCGCCACCCTCGACACGCTCGACAACGGCAAGCCCTTCGCCGTCGCACGCGCCGCCGACATCCCCCTCGCCGCCGACCTCTTCCATTACATGGCGGGCTGGGCGACGAAGCTCAACGGCTCGACCATCTCGCTGTCGGTGCCGTACATGCCCGACGCGCAGTTCCACGCCTACACGCTGCGTGAACCGATCGGCGTCGTCGGTCAGATCATCCCGTGGAACTTCCCGCTGCTCATGGCCGCGTGGAAGCTCGGCCCGGCGCTCACGACCGGCTGCACGGTCGTCCTCAAGCCGGCCGAGCAGACGCCGCTCTCGGCGCTGCGTCTCGGCGAGCTGATCCTCGAAGCCGGCTTCCCGGAGGGTGTCGTGAACATCATCACCGGCCTCGGTGAGGAGGCTGGCGCGCCGCTCGCCGCGCACGACGACGTCGACAAGATCGCCTTCACCGGCTCGACGGAGGTCGGCAAGCTGATCGTGCAGGCCGCCGCTGGCAACCTCAAGAAGGTCTCGCTCGAGCTCGGCGGCAAGTCGCCGAACCTGCTCTTCGCGGATGCCGACATGGCCACGGCCGTCCCCGGTGCTGCCAGCGCGATCTTCTTCAACCAGGGCCAGGTCTGCTGCGCCGGTTCGCGTCTCTACGTCGAGAACAGCGTGTACGACGACGTGCTCCAGGGCCTGAGCGACGCGGCCAAGTCGATCAAGGTCGGCAATGGCCTCGACCCGTCGACGGACATGGGCCCGCTGACCTCCCAGGAGCAGCTCGACCGGGTGACCAACTACCTGTCGATCGGTGAGTCCGAGGGCGCGCGCAACATCACGGGCGGCAAGCGTTGGGGCTCTCAGGGCTACTTCGTCGAGCCGACGGTGCTCGCCGACACGACCGAGGACATGCGCGTCGTGAAGGAGGAGATCTTCGGCCCGGTGCTGTCGGTCTCCCCGTTCAAGGACGTCGACGAGCTCACCGCGAAGGCCAACAAGTCGAACTTCGGCCTGGCCTCCGGCGTGTGGACGAAGGACCTCTCCAAGGCGCACCGCGCGGCGAAGGCCATCAAGGCCGGCACCGTGTGGGTGAACTGCTTCAACGTCTTCGATGCGGCCCTGCCGTTCGGCGGCTACAAGCAGTCCGGCTGGGGCCGTGAGATGGGCGGCGAGGTGCTGGAGAACTACCTCCAGACCAAGGCGGTCACCACGCAGATCTGATCGCAGCATCCAGGTCGGCCGGGCGTCTTCTCCGTGACGCCCGGCCGTCCTTCGCTCCCGCGGTGGATCTGAACCGCCGCGGACGCTGGGCACCCGAGTGGGCGTCGTCGCACGGGACATGCGACGGCGCCCATTCAGCGTTCGGGCGTTCCGCCGGCGAAGCGACCCCGAAGCGCCCCCGACAGCGAAACGGACCGTGGTCCAGGGGGCTCTCAGCCCTCTGGACCACGGTCCGTTTGGGATTTGGGTCCTGGAACGTCAGAAGGGCGAGCCTTGCGGCTCGCCCTTCCGTTGCGACTGAGAGTCGGAGGTGGTTCGGCGCTGCGGCCCCGGCCTTCGCGGCCTCGGACCTACGCCGTGTGCATCCGGCCGGCGCGCGAACGCGGGGCCAGGCGACAGGGGTCTGCCCTACTGGACGTTCTTGTAGACCTCGAACATCGGCAGGTACATGGAGATGACGACGAAGCCGACGATGCCACCGA
>JAURVW010000637.1 GCA_030655275.1 Solirubrobacteraceae bacterium | reverse complement strand
TGGGAGGCGCGGCCGGACCGCTCGCCCGCGGCCACGAGCGCGTGATGACTATCGGCCGTCACCGGCGAGGGCACGGCGGCGCGCCCTCCCTGGATCTCGACCTCTATGCGGATGACGTGCTGAAGGATTCGCGTGCGGCCTTCTCGCGTGTTCGCGAAGCCGGTCCGGCGGTGTGGCTACCCCGTCACGGCCTCTATGCGGTGGGGCGCTTCGACGACGTCCGCGCCGCACTCCGAGACGACGCGGTGTTCCTCAGCGGGGACGGCGTCGCCGCCAACCCGGTCGCCAACCGTCTCGGCCGCCACACCACGCTGAGCAGCGACGGCGATACCCACACGGTCCGGCGACGCGTCCTGATGCGGTCGCTCGGCGCCAAGGCGATCGCGGCCATCGAGCCGGCTCTCCAGGACGAGGCGACCGACGTCGTGCGGGACCTCACCGGGACCACCCAGTTCGAGGCCGGGCGCGACTTCAGCGCGAGGCTCCCCGTCCGGGTGGTCTCCGAGCTGGTCGGGATCCGAGGGGGAAGCGAACGACTGCTGCGCTGGGCCGCCGCGACCTTCGACGGCCTCGGCCCGGTCAACCGCCGCTCGATCCGGTCGACGCCACGCGCCATGGGTCTGTGGATGTACACGCAGCGGCTGAAGCCAGGGGCCGTCGCCCGGGGCAGCTGGGCCGCATCCGTGTTCGACGCCCAGCGAGCCGGGGGCCTGAGCGAGGCCGAGGCGCGGGCGTTGATCATCGACTTCGTGGCTCCGTCGCTCGACACGACGATCCTCGCCACGAATCACCTGCTGGCCATGCTCGCCGCGAACCCGGACGCCTGGGCGGCCATCCGCGAGGACCCGAACCTGGTGAACGCCGCCGTCGTCGAGAACGTGCGCCTCGCGTCGCCGATCCGCGGCTTCACCCGCCGGCTCGCCCGCGACCACGAGATCGACGGGGTCCCGCTGCCGAAGGGCGCCCGCGTCGCGCTGCTGTACGGGGCGGCGAACCTCGACGAGACCCGGTTCCCGGAGCCCGGTCGCTTCGACCTGGGGAGGCCGAGCGGCGCCCACCTCGGCTGGGGGAACGGTCCCCACACCTGCGTCGGCATCCACCTCGCGAAGCTCGAGATGCGGACGCTGCTGCAGGCCATGCTGCCCGAAGTGGAGCGGATCGTCGCCGGCCCGGCGCGTCGCCTGCGCAACAACACCCTGCAGGGCATCACCCACATGCCGGCACGCCTGCTGCGGGTCTAGATTGAACGGTCGTGCAGGCCCTCCATGACGCAGCGAGCCAGTCCTGGCCGCCGTTCGTGCTCGTCGCGGGCCTGCTGCTGATCGGAGGCGTCGCCCACGCCGCGAACCTCTTCGAGCGGGCCGGGACGATCCTCGGGCGTCTCCCCGGGCCCCCGACAGCGCTCCTCTTCGCGTGCATGCTCCTCGTGGCCGGCGTCACCGCCGTGATGAACCTCGACACGGCCGTCGTGTTCCTCACGCCGGTGCTGGTGATCGTGGCCCGGCAGCGCGACGTGGACGAGCGCCCGTTCCTCTACGCCGCGCTCTTCCTGGCCAACGCCTCCTCCCTCTTCCTGCCCGGGGCCAATCTCACCAACTTGCTCGTGCTCGGGCACGGCTCCATCGGCGGCGCGGCGTTCGCGAAGGAGATGTTCGCCCCGGCCGTCACGGCGACGCTCGTCACGGCCATCGGTGTCTGGGCCTTTCTCGGACCACGCCGGGGTCGCGGCTCGACTGCCGCCTCGGCCACCGACGCCGACCCGTCCGCCGACGCGACCGACCGCTCGCCGACGCCGGGTGTTCCTCCTGCGCTGCAGCCGGGCGCCCGGGCTGCCACGGTCGGCGTCATCGTCGCCGGAGCCTTGACGGTCGGCCTGCCGGAGCCCGCCCTGCCGGTCTTGGCGACGGGCCTGGTCGCCGGCGCGGTCGCCTGCGTGTTGCGGACGACGACGCCGCGGCAGCTCGTCGCCGTCGTCGGGCCGCCCGTGCTCGGGCTCCTGTTCGCCCTGAGCGTGGCGCTGGGCGTGCTGGCCCGAACGTGGGACGGACCCTCGACGCTCCTCGCCGACGCCGGACGCTGGGAGACGGTAGGCATCGCTGCCGTCGCCTCGATCGCCCTGAACAACCTCCCGGCCGCCACGCTGCTCTCGGCCGAGCCGGTCGTGCACGCCCGGGCCCTCCTGATCGGACTCAATCTCGGCCCGAACCTCGCTGTGACCGGGTCACTCTCCTCCTACCTCTGGTACCGGTCCGCCAAGCAGATCGGTGCCGCACCATCCATCGCCACCGTCTCCCGGCTGGGCATCGTGCTCGGCCCCGCAGCGATCGTGGCGGCGACGCTGAGCCTCGCGCTCGGCGGCTCGCTCTGACGCGTGAATGGCGACCCGCCGTGCACCTCTCGCTGGCCCGACGTCACGACGGCCTCCCGAGGCCTGCGACGATGCCAACGTGACCGCCGACCATGCACCCGAGCCGCCGCGACGCATCGCGTACCAGGGCGAGCCGGGCTCGAACTCACACGTCGTGTGCCAGCAGCACTACCCGGCCTGGGAGTCGGTGCCGTGCGCGTCGTTCGAGGACGTGTTCGCGGCCGTCGCCGACGGCGACGCCGAGCTCGCCATGATCCCGATCGACAACTCGATCGCCGGTCGCGTCTCCGACATCCACCACTTCCTGCCGCGGTCCGGGCTGCACATCATCGGCGAGCATTTCCTGCGGATCCAGTTCGCGCTGATGGCGTTGCCGGGCGCGTCGCTCGAGACGATCCGCACGGTCCACAGCCACGTGCACGCCCTCGGGCAATGCCGCCGCGCGATCCGCGGCTACGGACTGCGGCCGGTGATCTCCGGCGACACCGCCGGGGCCGCGCGTGAGGTGGCCGAGTCCGGCGACCTCACGCAGGCCGCGATCTCCCCGCCGATGGCCGCCGAGATCTACGGCCTCGAGGTGCTCGTACGCGACGTGGAGGACGAGGCGC
>JAURVW010000631.1 GCA_030655275.1 Solirubrobacteraceae bacterium | reverse complement strand
AGCAGGTGAGCCTCCTCAACGCCGCCATCCGCGACGTCCGGCTGACCGGTCAGAGCCACGTCGACTCGGCCGGAGGCCCAACGCTGACGACATCCACCGGCGAACAGCTCAGCCCCGGCGATCGCATCGCAACCCGCCGTAACGACCGCGCCCTGGGCGTCGCCAACCGCGACACGTGGACGGTCACTGCGGTGGGCGACTACGGGTCCCTCGTCGTCCGCGGCCGGTGCGGCGAACGGACGTTGCCCGCCGAGTACGCCAACCGCCACGTCGAGCTCGCCTTCGCCACCACGGTGCACGGCGCCCAGGGCGACACCGTCGACCATGCGCACCTTCTCATCGGCGAGGCGACCGGCGGCGCCTCGGCGTACGTCGGCATGACCCGCGGCCGGCACAGCAACACCGCCCACCTCGTGGCCGACACCCCCGACGAGGCACGAGCTCAATGGATCGAGGTGTTCAGCCGTGACCGCGCTGACCTCGGTCCTGCGCACGCCGCCGTCCGGGCGCTCGAGGCGATCGACCAGTACGGCTCACAGCCACCGCCGGTGACCCTCGGTCCCGACGACGTCCAGCCAACTCGCCGTCGTGCTGAGGACCTGGCACCGACGACGCCTCGCAACCCCGCCCGGGGCATCGGCCGCTGACGAGCAGTGACGAACAGTGATGAGTAGTAACGAGTTTGGCTCGAGGTGATCGCCAGAGGGGGTCTTTTCGACCTAGTACATACGAGAGGACATTTTTCGCCACCCGCGGAACGCACCGGACCTGACCGGACGCGACCTCGTCCTCACCGACTGGAGTTCTCCATGGATCAGATCCACATCCCCGAAGACTGGCACGACCAGGCACTCCTGACGTTCGAAGACTTCTGCACCCTGATTCACACGCCTCAACGCACCGTCCGCGACTGGCGTCGACGCGGCGTAGGACCGCGATGGGCCCGGTTCGAGGGCTGCGGGCGGCTCTACATCCGAGTCGCCGACGCGCGGCGTTTCCTCGAGTCAGCTGGCTCCGGCGCAGTGCGAGGTGACGCGCGATGACCAGGAAGCGCGAGCTCCCCGTCTACGTCAGTCTCGAGGAGGCCGCCGAGATGATGTCGCTGTCCACTCGCACGATCCGCCGCCGAATCAGCGACGGCACCATCCCGGCGTACCAGTGCGGTCGGCGCTCCATCCGGCTTCGCCTGGACGAGCTCGAGAGCGCGCTGC
>JAURVW010000623.1 GCA_030655275.1 Solirubrobacteraceae bacterium | reverse complement strand
GGTCGACGCCGCCGAGCGCGCCGCGGAGGAGCTTCGCCGCCAGGCCGAGCGCCGCGCCCGCGAGCGCATCAGCGAAGCCGACCGCGCCGCCGAGCTGCGCGTCGAGGCCGCCGAGCGCGAGGCCAGCGAGATCATCGCCGCCGGCAAGGCTCGCGCCGCCCGCGCCGAGGCCAAGGCCCGCGAGAGCGCCGCCCGTGCCCGCGAGCACGCCATCGCCGAGCGCGACGCCGTGCAGCGCGAAGCTGCCCAGATCCTCGATGCCGCCCGCGCCGAAGCCGAGCAGCTCGTCCGCGAGACCCGCGGCGAGGTCGATGAAGTCCTCTCCTCCGCCCAGGGCGAAGCCGACGAGATCATCGGCAGCGCCGAGCACGAGGCCGACCAGGTCCGTCGCCAGGTGCGCGGCGAGCTCGCTCGCGAGAAGTCTGCCGCCGACATGGAGCTTCGCCAGATCCGCGAAGAGGCCAAGGGCGAGCGCGACCGCATCATGGCCGGCGTCGAAGAGGAAGCGATCGCGCTTCGCTCCGAGGTCGAGCGTGAGGTCAAGGAACGTCGCGAGGAAGCCGTCAAGCGTTCCCGCGAGATCGTCTCCAACGCACGCGCCGCGGCCTCCGAGGTCCTCGACGAGGGCAACGAGCTCGGAGCCAACCTCCAGCAGCTCGGTGCCTCGATGCGTTCCAACGGCGAGCGGATCCTGCGCGACACGCAGCAGGCGCACCGCGCGCTCATCGCCCGCCTCGACGCGGTGTCCAACCCGCCTGCGGAGGATGAGCGCCGGGGGCGACCCGAGATCTCAGCTCGGCGGACCACGCGGACCACGAGCCTGAGCCACGACGACGAACTCGGCGTGCCTGATTTCATCTCGATCTCCAACGCCACCGAACGGGACTTCGACATCCCGGAGTTCCTCGCCTAGGAACCCCTGGCTCGCAGCACGCGAGCCACCCGTGCCGCCAACGCGGCACGACGGACCCATTCGTCATCGACAGAGCCCCGCGACGCGGGGCTCTGCTCGTTCTGCGTCCAACAGGATGGATCGTCTGCCGATCGACCACGCTGCGCGCGGCGGGGCGGCGGGGCGGCGGGGCGGCGGGAGCGGACGGGCCGGCAGACCCACACCAGACGGGGAGTGGCGGGCTCGATCGGCCCCGGAACCCGCCGTCGCCGCAAGCGTCTTCCCAGGCCGGCCACGTGAGCACGCGTCTTCAAAGCGTCGCTGGTAACATCGTCGCTCCCGCGGGGCTGTAGCTCAGCTGGTAGAGCGCCGCCATGGCATGGCGGAAGTCAGGGGTTCGAGTCCCCTCAGCTCCACTCCCGGGTACGAAGGCCTCCGCTTGCGGGGGCCTTCGTCGTTTCTGGGCCCGAGTTGGTCTCTGAGGGTCTTCGGGCGGGCCGGTGTGGTCCCCCTCTGGTCGCCGCTACCGTTGCGTGACTACGGGCTGCGGTGTTCTCTGGCATTGGACGCTCGGACTCCCG
>JAURVW010000622.1 GCA_030655275.1 Solirubrobacteraceae bacterium | reverse complement strand
AAGCAGATCTCCTCGATCAAGCTGCGCAGCACCCAGGCCGAGTTCCTGCCGACCGAGGGCGGACCGATTGCCGGAACGTTCTCGATCAGCGATCTGACGGGCTGCGGCTTCCTCAACAACCTCGTCTCGCCGCTGACCGCCGGTGGCGGCAACGCGATCGCGCTGAACCTGATCAACCCGTAGGTCCCCGTCGCGGTCCGGGTGCCTGGCGGCGCCCGGACCGCGGCGTCTTGTCCCACCCGAAAGTCCACCATGTCTCCCACTGCAACTCCGAGGTCAGCGCATCGCCGCGGCGTCGTCCTGGCCGGCGCGGCGTTGGTCGTCTCGGCCGCGATCGCCCCCGAGGCTCAAGCCGTCACGAAGACGTTCGACTACACGTGTTCCTATCCGTACATCGCTGAGCAGCCGTTGCGGGTGACGCTGAACGCTGCGATCCCGGGTTCCTACCCGGTTGAGACCGAGACGGAACCACCGTTCGAGTTGAGCGCGCAGGCGTCAGGGCCGGGCGGTCCGGGCACCTTCATGGAAGCGATCGGCGCGGCATCGGTCGAAGGTTCGGCCCGGACGTCCTTCCGGCTCAGAAAGCCCAGCGGACAGAACCTCAGCTTTCAAACGCGACTGACGCTGCCCCTCCAGTCGACGACCCTCGACCAAAACGGCTCGTTCACCGTCTCGATGTTCGGCGCGATGCCCTCGCTCCAGTTCGTCGAAGTGGGGCGGTCGACGTTCCTGGTCGGCGACCTCGCACTGTCGCTCGTCCCCTACCGGAGTGATGGCCGCCGCATCTTTCCGCCGTACCGGCTTCCGGAGCCACCGGACCCCTCGGTATTCGATCTCCTCTGCATGCAGTCTCCGGTGGCCGGCTACACCGAGCTCGGGGGCATCGACGTCCGCATCGAGGGTGATCCGACGCCGATGCCGACGCCGGTCGTGACCCCGACGCCGATCATCACGCCGACGCCGACGCCGACGCCGACGCCTGTCGTGACGCCGACGCCGACGCCTGTCGTGACTCCGACGCCGACGCCGGTCGTGACGCCGACGCCGGTCGCGACGCCGACGCCGACGCCGACGCCGGTCGTGACCTCGACGCCGATCATCACGACGACGCCCACGCCGAAGCCCGGTGACACGTCGCTCGTGAAGTACCCGTTCGACCTGAAGGGCACGGCGACGCTCAAGACGCTCACGAAGGGCACGTTGCCGCTGTCGGGCAAGATCGATACGACGCTTGTTTTGCCGTCGCAGACGTTCACCGGTGCGCTGGTGCTCAACCCGACTTCGGGCAAGCTCACGACGCTCGGGTTCCTCCCGGTCGATGCGAAGGTGAACCTGGTCTCGACCGAGCCGGTGACGGGTTCCCTCAAGGGCGGGGTCCTGCTCGCGAATGCGAAGGTGCGGATCAAGTTGCCGTCGGTGAAGACGCTGGGCATCGAGCTCGCTGGTGGTGCGAATTGCCAGGCGAAGCAGATCTCCTCGATCAAGCTGCGCAGCACCCAATCCGAGTTCCTGCCGACCGAGGGCGGACCGATCGCCGGCACGTTCTCGATCAGCGATCTGACGGGGTGCGGGTTCCTCAACAACCTCGTCTCACCACTAACCGCCGGCGGCGGCAACGCGATCGCGCTGAACCTGATCAACCCGTAG
>JAURVW010000614.1 GCA_030655275.1 Solirubrobacteraceae bacterium | reverse complement strand
CAGACAGGGTGAGAATGTTTTGTCATCCTTTTCTTGAGGGGAAAACGTACCGTACTTACAGTACCGCCCCTCTTTCATACGATTCTGAATGGAGGCGAAGAACAAAGTCGTGTAAAACACGGGGCGTATAAAATACAAACGTTCGACTTAAGGTCGTATATATCAGGGGCGGTACTGTAATTCGATTGATGTTCTTCGTCAAGAATGGTCGACGGCACTCCTGCCAGGATACCTCTCAGGGCACCAGCTTGACATGCCAGACATTTGTACAGAGAACGACACTATCCTCACGGGTGTCATTCGACAAGTACTTCGACCCCACTTTCGTCCAGATGTGGTTTACAGCCGTCAATTGTTTCAGCAGAAGACCGAGGCCATTCTCGCAGCACTTCAGAACCACTCCGAGAGCTTGGACTGGTACTTTCAACACGACGTCATGGACATGCTCGTGTTTCACTTGCAGGCAACCGTGCGTGCAACCCAGCGTGCATTTCCCAACGCTGCAAGGAATGAGCGAGCAGCAGCAGCACAAATGCATCGTCACTCAACAACAAGTTATGCACTATTGCCAAGTGTTATCCAACGCATTCCGAAGCTAGAGTGCTTTGCGGGAGAGGAGGAGCACTACATCAATTCACCGGATGCCTCGCCTTTCTGATGATTTTTCAAGATTCAACTACAATGGAAAGAAGATCTCATGTTTTTTTTTTGGTTTACAAACTGTGTGCTAATCGCAAATGGAATTTGCTCACTTAGGCCAACCCCCTTCTGTTCATCATTTGTGCCTCCCGTGGAATGCAAGCTTCCATTTTTTCCTTCCTTCTTCCCCACTCCCCTCCCCTTTAACGAAAAAAGAGGCGAAAGACAGAGAAAAAAATAGCGTTACCTGACTAGATCGACTGGGACGGTGGTTGGACTTGCTGTGTCGGACCAATACACCAGAGCTGTGGTCGCCTGTGTGTGTGCCAGTGCCAATGTCTGTTTATGTACCTCCACTTTACAATTGTACTCCACTATTTTGTGCAAGTGAATCTCGCGTAAATGACAACGTTCTTTCCCCAACTCCCC
>JAURVW010000612.1 GCA_030655275.1 Solirubrobacteraceae bacterium | reverse complement strand
CAGCAGCACCGGGCGCCGGCCGAAGCGGTCGGAGAGCGGCCCGCAGACGAGTTGCCCGACGCCGAAGCAGATGATCAGCACCGAAAGCGTCGCCTGCGTGCCGTGCACGGTCGCGCCGAGATCGCGCTGCAGCGTCGGCAGGGCGGGCAGGTAGAGGTCGGTCGTGATCGCCTGCAGCGCGAGCAGCAGCGTGATCGTCAGCACGATGACGCCGGGAGACATGCGCGCCGGGCTCGCCGTCGGAAGGCGCCCGGGCGCATTGGTATCAAGAGGCATCACATGAGGTTATCAGGCCGCGAAGGGGGCATCATTTGAACGGTCATCACGCAGGAGTCGTCGAATGCAGTTCCAAACAGGTCTCGTGGCGCGGGCGACCGCGGTGGTTCTCGGCCTCGCGTTCGGCGCGGGTGCCATGGCGCAGGGTCAGCCGGATGCGGCCCAGCTGATGGCGGCGCAGCGCGAGGCGATGAAGCCGCTCGCGTTCATGAACGGCATCTGGCGCGGTCCCGCATGGACGATGCTGCCGTCCGGCGAGAAGCGCCACCTGACCCAGACCGAGCGCATCGGCCCGATGCTGGACGGCTCGATCAAGGTCATCGAAGGCAAGGGCTACGAGGCCGATGGCCGGCCGAGCTTCAACGCCTTCGCGACGATCTCGTACGACACCGAGAAGAAGAGCTACCGATTCCATTCGTACGCGATGGGCCGCGTCGGCGACTTCGTGCTGACACCGACGGCCGATGGCTACGTCTGGGAGATCCCGGCCGGTCCACAGATGACGATCCGCTACACCGCGGTCGTCAAGGGCGACGACTTCTTCGAATACGGCGACCGCGTCGTCACCGGTCAGGAGCCGGTGCGCTTCTTCGAGATGCGCCTGAAGCGACTCGGCGAGACGACCTGGCCGGCCGGCGACGCGGTGCCGCCCGCATTCCAGCGCGTGAACCCACGCACCGTGTTCGGCGCGAGGTCGTCCATCGTCGGCGCGCCGTCGCCGTGCGCACGC
>JAURVW010000611.1 GCA_030655275.1 Solirubrobacteraceae bacterium | reverse complement strand
GAGCAGCACGAGCATCGGTGCGAACGGCAGCCATGCCGCCGCGAGGGTCCCGCCGGCGAACAGCAGCGCGCTCACGGCGATCACCGCGTTGTCCGAAAATCTCTTCCGGGCGACGGGCAGGACGAAGATGCCGAGCACAGCGCCGATGCCGAGTGCGCCGAGAAGGAACCCGTACCCGCTCGAGGTGAGGCCCAGCCGAGAGGCCGTCACCGGAAGCAACGCCCACAGCCCGCTGGCGGGAAGAGCGAAGAGGGCGGATCGCAGAAGGATGCGGCGTACGAGGTGGGCGGATGCGACGTACCGCACGCCCGCTCGCAGCGCGGCCGTGAACGGTTCGCGGTCATCGAGTCCGCTCTGCGGAGGCCGCCGCCACAACCAGAGTGCGATGACTGCCGCGACGAAGCTGAGCGCGTTGATGCCGAAGACCACGGCGACGCCGAACAACGACAGCAGCACCCCGGCCAGAGCGGGGCCGACAGCGCGGGCGCCGTTCACGGTGACGCCACCCAGCGCGGACGAAGCGCCGATGAGCGGGCGCGGGACGAGTTCGGGTTGGATCGCCTGCCAGGCCGGAGACGTCAGCGTGGAGGTGATCCCGAGCAGGAACGTGAAGCCCAGAATCGTCCACGGGGTCAGTGCGTTCAGAACGGCGATGACCGTCAGCACCGCGGCGATCACAGCGCTCGCCGCGGATCCCCAGATCAGGAGCTTCCGGCGGTCGAGGGAATCGGCGAACACCCCGGCGGGGAGCGCGAACAGCACGGCCGGCGCCAGGCTCGCGGTCTGCACGAGGGAGATGATCGTCGCTCCGGCGGCCGCGTCGACGAGGTACCACTGCGCTCCGACCGTCTGCATCCAGGTGCCGATGTTGCTGCCCAATTGGGCGAACCACAGCATGCGGAACGCCGGGATGGCGAGCGGCGCCCATGCGGAGGCGGCAGTGGGCTTCGGCAGATCAGGGGAAGAGGTCATCAGTGCGCGTCCGCTCGGTCGGAGTCGAGTCGAGCATCAGCGTATAGCCCGCGATCGCGAGAGATCGGCGATCGCCCGGATGCGGTCAGTCTTCCGCGGCGTCGATGAGCTCGAGCAGCTTGCGCAGCTCATCCCTGATCTCGGTGTGGTCGTACTGCCCCGCCC
>JAURVW010000354.1 GCA_030655275.1 Solirubrobacteraceae bacterium | reverse complement strand
GAGGACGAGCGGCTCCATCCCGAGCCGTCGGCGCGTCTCGTCCTCGACGCGGCCTCGCTCCAGGCTCCGGGCCAGCACGTGACGCGCGATCCCGAACAGCCACGCCCGCGCCGGCCCTCGCTGCGGGTCGAACCCCGCACGCGAGGCCAGCGCCTGCGCAAAGGTCTCGGCCGCGAGGTCGGCAGCCAGTTCGGCCTGGCCGGTCCGACGCAGGAAGTACCCGAGCACCACGTCCTCGTGCGCCCGATAGAACGCGCCGAAGGCCGCAGCATCACCCGCCGGCGACATCCCGCCAGCAGCCGGCACCGAAGTGGATCGAAGGCCCATCACGGAGTACTTGCAAGCCCCAACCCGTTTTGTGACAGAGCCCCATCAGAGCAACCACGCCGACCCACCCAGAACGGGCCGCCAAGTCCGGCCAACACACGAAGACGCCGAGAGGCAGCCGCGAAGTCGCCGCCAACGAGAGAGCAGAGGGGTGGGGGACCGTCCCAGGGCGAGTCAACGACCAGATGTACGTTTAGCGCCCCCCAGGGCGCTAAACGGACAGCTGGGCCCGTAGCCCAAGGACGGTCCCCCACCCCGCCGCGGCAACCAACCCTACGACGAAGCCGCCACCTTCTCAGCATCCTTCGCGTTGTTGCCAAACGCCAAGGCCTCGTCTTCGATGGGCCCTTCGACCGGGTCCCCTTCGATCACCTCGGCGCGCACGAGGGTCGCGTCGCGAGCGGTGCCGCGGATGACCTCGTCCGGGGAGCCGTTCGGGAGGAAGCGGCCGTTGCGCATGCCGTAGTAGACCGACTGCGGGTGGTGGACGATCATCGCGAGGGTGGACTGCTCGGGCGTCGGCGAGTAGCCGTCGGTGAGGGCCATGCCGATCTGGGAGATGTTGAGGAGCTTCTCGACCTTGATGTGCTCGGACTGCTCCGGCACGGCCGGGTAGCCCCAAGAGAGGCGGCGGCCCTGCGTGGCGGGGATGCCGTACCACTCGCGCACCTTCCAGTGGAGCCACTCGGAGAGGCCCTCGGCGGTCTGCACGCCGATGCCGTGCACGAAGAGCTGCTCGGCGAACTCGCCGTCCTTCTCGAGCTTGGCCATCAGGTCGGTGACCTCGGAGCCGACGGTGAGCGCCTGCACGGCGATCACGTCGAGCTCGTCCGGCGGCGAGCCGTCGGCCTTCGCCGGGCGGTAGAAGTCGGCCGACGCCATGCGGTCGCCCTTCTGCTGACGCGGCGTGTTGAACCGGGTGAGCTCGGTGGTGCGGTCCTCGGGGTCGAGGACGATCACGTCGTTGCCCAGCGAGTAGCACGGGAAGAAGCCGATGAGGGCGCGGGGGTGGAGGTAGTCGGCCTCGGCCCACATGCGCTCGAGCTTGGGGAGGAAGCCCTCGATCTCGGTGCCGTCGTCTTCCACGGACCCCTCGACGAGTGCCTTCCAGGCCTCGCCCTTCACGCCACGCCCGCCCCAGTGGAGCTTGAACAGAACGTGCGTGTCGAGGTGGCGGTAGAGCTCGTCCTTGTCGACCGGGATCTCCTGCACGCCCCAGAACGGCGGCGTGGGGACCGGCGCGTCGGTGGCCGCGGGCGAGCGGACCGAGTCGTCGGTCGTCGGCGGCAGGTCCTCGACGACCTCGATCTTGTTGCGCTGCTTGTGGGCCGCTTCGAACATGCCCTCCATGAGGGCCTTGCGGGGCTCCTCCTCGACGAGCTGGTCCATCACGTTGAGACCTTCGAAGGCGTCCTTGCAGTAGAAGGCGCCGGGCTCGTAGAGGGTGTCGTCGGCCTTGCCGTTCACGTAGATCGCGCGGTTCACGAAGGCGCGGTTGATCGCGGCGCCGCCGAGCAGCACCGGGTACTCGTGGCCCTGCTTGCGCAGCTCCTGCAGCGCCAGCGGCATCTGCTTGGAGGTTGAGACGAGCAGCGCGGAGAGGCCGATCGCGTCGGCCTTGTGCTCGACGGCAGCGTCGATGATCGTCTGGACCGGCACCTGCTTGCCGAGGTCGACGACGGTGTAGCCGTTGTTGGTGAGGATGGTGTTCACCAGCGACTTGCCGATGTCGTGCACGTCGCCGAAGACCGTCGCCAGGACGACGGTGCCCTTCGTGTAGTCGGCGGTGCGCTCGAGGTAGTTCTCCAGGCGCGCGACGGCCTTCTTCATGACCTCGGCCGACTGCAGCACGAACGGCAGGATGAGCTCGCCGGCGCCGAACTTGTCGCCGACCTCCTTCATCGCGGGCAGGAGCACGTCGTTGAGCACCGGGACGGCGCCGAGCTTCTCGACGGCGGCGTCGATCTGGTCCTCGACGCCCTCCTTCTTGCGCCGCAGGATGTGCCAGTGCAGCGCCTCCTCCGGGGTCATGTCGGCGGTGGGGTCGGCCTTCTCCTCGACGGCCTCCACGCCCTTGGACTCGAAGTGCTGGATGAACAGCTCGAGCGCGTCCTCGCGGGTGTTCCACACGAGATCGTTGGCGAGCTTCTTCTCGACCTCGTCGATCTCGCCGTACGGCACGATGTGGTTCGGGTTGACCATCGCGAGGTCGAGGCCGGCCTCCACCGCGTGGTAGAGGAACACCGAGTTGAGCACCGCGCGGGCGGGCTGGCCGACGCCGAACGACACGTTCGACACGCCGAGGGAGGTCTTCACGCCCGGGAGCGCGGCCTTCACGTCGCGGATGCCCTCGATCGTCGCGATCGCGGACGGCTTCCATTCGTCGTCGCCGGTGGTGAGGGTGAACGTGAGGACGTCGTAGATGAGCAGCTCGGGATCGAGGCCGTACTCGCCGACGGCGATGTCGTAGATCACCTTCGCGACCTCGACCTTGCGCTCGGCCGTCTTCGCCATGCCGACCTCGTCGATCGTCAGGGCGATGAGCGCCGCGCCGTGGTCGATGACCATCGGCATGACGGTGTCCATCTTGGCCCGGCCGGCCTCGAGGTTGACGGAGTTGACGATCGCGCGGCCCGGGATCTGGTCGAGGGCCATCGAGATGACCTCCGGCTCCGTGGAGTCGATCTGGATCGGGGCGGCCTGCGTGAGAGAGACGCGTTTGGCGACCTCGCGCATCTGCTCGTCCTCGTCGGTGCGCTCGGTGAGCGCGACGCAGAGGTCGAGGATGTGGGCGCCGCCCTCGACCTGGTCGGTGGCGACGCGCAGGATGCCGTCGTAGTCGTCGGCGAGGAGCATCTCCTTCGCCGCGCGCGAGCCCTGCGAGTTCACGCGCTCACCGACCATCGTCGGGGCCGGCGTCTGCACGAGGTCGATCGAGTTGATCATCGACGAGACCTTCGGCGCACGCTTCTTCGGGCGCGGCTTAGGCTTCAGATCCTTGACGGCCTCGGCCATCGCCTTGATGTGCTCGGGCGTGGTGCCGCAGCAGCCGCCGACGATGCCGACGCCGAACTCGGTCACGAATTCGCGCAGGGCGGGGGCGAGCTCCTCGGGGGTCTCCGGGAAGATCGTCTCGCCGTCCTCGCCCTGGATCGGGAGGCCGGCGTTCGGGATGCAGTGGATCGGCACCGCGGCGTTCTCGCCGAGGAAGCGGATCGCGTCGCGCATGTCGCCCGGGCCGGTCGAGCAGTTGAGGCCGATCACGTCGACGCGCAGCGCCTCGAGCGTGGTGAGGACGGTGTCGATGTCGGTGCCCAAGAGCATCTTGCCGCCGTTCGGCAGCAAGGAGACGGAGGTCTGGATCGGCTTCCAGATGTTGGCCTCCTTCATCGCCTCGCGGGCGCCGAAGACGGCGGCCTTCACCTCGAGGATGTCCTGCGCGGTCTCGATGATGATGAGGTCGGCGCCGCCCTCGAGCAGACCGGACGACTGCTCGCGGAAGACCTCGACGAGCTCGCGGAAGCGGATCTTGCCGAGGGTGGGGTCGTCGGAGGCGGGAAGAAAGCCGGTCGGGCCGATCGAGCCGGC
>JAURVW010000584.1 GCA_030655275.1 Solirubrobacteraceae bacterium | reverse complement strand
CCGCCTACGCCGCCGCCAAGTTCGGCGTCGAGGGATTCATGGAGTCCCTGGCCGCGGAGGTCGAGCAGTTCGGGATCGCCACCACGATCGTCGTGCCCGGATTCTTCCGGACCGAGCTGCTGACGCCCGAGTCCACGTCGTGGTCCGAGCTCTCGATCGAGGACTACGCGGAGCAGACCGTCGCCAACAAGACGGCCTGGGGCAGCATGAACGGACAGCAGTCCGGCGACCCCGCCAAGCTCGCCGCCGCGCTCATCCCGCTCGTCGACGCGTCGCGGCCGCCCGCCCGCTGGATGGCCGGCGCCGATGCCGTGGAGGCCGTCGAGGGCAAGGCCAACACGCTGCTCGCCCAGGTCGAGGCGCATCGCGACCTGTCGACCTCACTCGCCCACGACGACGCCTGAGTTCTGGCCGCTCAGCCGTCGACGGGCGGCGAGACGAGCCCGGACAGCAGGGCGCGCAGCATGTCGCCGAAGAGATCGGGGCCGGCATCGTCGTCGAGGAGTCCGTCGATCGCGACGCCGTGCGCCATCGCGAACACCATCCGGGCGATCTTGGAGGCCGGGATGGCGAGGACGACGCCCGCCTCCTGCGCGCGCCGCGCGAAGATCTCGGTCATCCGCTCGCGCAGGGCGGTGTTGCGGGCGATGAATTCGCTGCGGAAGGCGGCGTCACGCGTGGCATGCGACGTGAACTCGAGGAAGAGTCGGCACCAGGCCGGGTTGGCCCGCAGCGAGTCGGTGAAGTCCCGCCCGGCGTTGGCGGCGCGGTCGAGGATCTCCTCCTGGCCGGAGAAGAGTCGCTCGACGGCGGCGATCCGCTCGGCGAAGTGCTCGTCGAGCATCGCGAGGAACAGCGCCTCCTTGCCCTCGAAGTTCGCGTAGAACGCGCCCTTCGTGAAGCCGGCGTCGGCGGTGATGTCGTCGATCGAGGCACGATGCAGCCCCTTCTCGGCGAGCACCTTGCCGGCCGATTCGAGCAGGGCGACGCGAGTGCGGGCCTGCTGTTCCTTGCGCGTGAGGCGCGTCGTGGTCATGCCGCCATCGTGACGGCCTCGGCGGAGGCGCGCTCGCGCACGCCGCGCACGACGACGCGCGCACCCTGCTTGGGGATGAGCGTGATGAGCCGGCGCCCGACCTGCTCGCTCCTGGCTGCGGCCGGCTCGAGGTGGAGGTCCTGGATGATCGCGGGCAGCACCTGCTTCATCTCGAACAGCGCGAAGCTCGCGCCGAGGCAGCGTCGGATCCCACCACCGAACGGGATCCACGTGTACGTGCCGGGTTTCACGTCCAGGAACCGCTCGGGCTCGAACGCATGCGGGTTCGGGTAGAGCTCCGGGCGGCGGTGCATGATCGTGATCGAGCAGGCGACCCGCGTGCCGGCCGGGAGGTGGTGGCCGCCGATCCGGGCGTCCTCCTGCAGGTCGCGCAGCACGACCGGCAGCACCGGGCGCAGCCGCAGCGTCTCCTTCACCACGGCGTCGAGGTACTCGTCCTTGCCCTCGTCGAGTTCGGCCTGCAGCCGGGCCAGCTTGTCGGGGTGGCGGATCAGCCGTTCGACGGCCCACGACAGCGAGGTGGCGGTCGTCTCGTGCCCGGCGACGAGCAGCGTCATCAGTTCGTCGCGCAGCTCCTGGTCGCTCATCGGCGAGCCGTCCTCGTGGGTGGCCTGCATGAGCAGGGAGAGGATGTCGTCGCGGTCGGCGAGATCGTCGGCTGCGCGGCGCCGGGCGAACTCCGCGAAGAGGGCGTCGTCGGCGGGCTTCATCAGCTTCGCGGCCAGGCCCAGCTCGCGGTAGCGCCGCGGACCGAACATCGCCAGCCCGAGGACGGTGAGCGGCTTCGTGATGTCGTGGAGGAGGGTGACGAGCAGGTCGCGGACGTGGTCGAGCTCGCTGCCCTCACGCAGGCCGAAGACCGCGCGCATGATCACCTCGAGCGTGACCGACTGCATGTGCGGGGCGAGGGCCATCTCCTGGCCGACCGGCCAGGTCGCGACCTCGCGCTCGGCTGCCTCTCGCATGAGGTCGCCGTAGCCCGACATCCGCTCGCCGTGGAAGGCGGGGAGGAGGAGTTTGCGCTGCGTCATATGCGGTTTGCCATCGAGCAGCAGCACGGAGTTGTCGCCCAGGAAGGGGAGCAGGATGGAGTTGGCCTTGCCGGCGTGGAACACCTCGGGGCTGCCCGTGAAGACCTGCTTGACCTGCTCGGGCGAGGAGACCACGACCCATGGCTTCTCGTCGGCGATGTGCACGCGGAACATGTCGCCGTAGCGGGCGTGCATCTTGGCGAAGTACGGCGTGGGCCGGGTGAAGAATCCGGCGATCTGGACGGCGCGCGGAGCACGGGTACCGGGGACGGTCGAGGTGGTGGCGGGCATCACAGCTCCTGGTGAGCGGGGAGCGTCCCACCGGGCGGCGGGGCGTGCGAGCCGGGCGCTCGCAAGTTCAGATCCGCGACGGTATCCGAATACTCGCCGGTATGCAAACTCAGATACCTCCTGGTATCCGGTGCGACTCGCGGATCAGCGCTTGAGCGTGAGGCGAGCGCGCGTCTTGCGCCCGTCGGCCGTGAAGATGGCGAGCGTGGCGAGGCCCTTGCGGCCGGCCTTGCGGATCGCCCTCTGGCCCGCCGCGTTGATCCGCAGGCCGACGCTGGCGGTCTTGCCGGAGGCGACCGTGACGGGCTTCTTGGCGATCACCACCGCCTTCGCCTTCTTGCCGGTGCCGAGCTTCGCTGTCACCTCGACCGTCGCGCGGCAGGGCGCACCGACGGGGCACGCGAGCTTGACCTTCACGATGCCCTTCTTGCCGAGCTTGGACGCCGAGCCGCCCAGCGTGAGGGTGCTGGCCGGGGAATCCGACGGCAGGAGGTTCTCGACGCCCGGCGTCGCGTCGCCCCCGGCCTTGGGCGGGGCGGGCAGGGGCGGCGTCGTGGGCAGCGGCACGTTCTTGGTCGTGAACTGCAGGACCGGGCCCGCGAACGTGCCGACCGGGTTCGTGGCGACGACGCGGTAGAAGTAGGTGCGCTTGGGCTCGAGCTCGGTGATCGCGAGGCGGACCGGTTGCGGGGCGAGCCCGGCGTCCAGCGTGACGCTCTTGGAGGTGCTGCCGAGTCTCTGGGTGATGCCGTATTCGAAGGAGGCGGTCGTCGTCCCGTCCTCGGGGCTCACCTGGGCCGTGAGCTCCGCGGACCGGATCTCGACGGACTCCGCAGCGCCGGTCGCGCCGGTCGGAAGGCCGACGGGGCTGACCGTGCCGACGACCGCGCCGACGAGGGCGTCGGCGTTCTGGCCGAAGTACACGGGGGCGCCGCCGGGTCCGACCGCCAGGGCGTCGGGCGGAGCACCGATCCCACCGGCGGCCTTCGGGTTCGTCGTCGGGAAGATCGTGATCGCGCCGTCCTTCGTGATGCGTCCGATCGCGCGGCCGCCGCGCGCCGAGAACCACAGGTGGCCGCTCGGCGCGGCGGCGAGATCGG
>JAURVW010000574.1 GCA_030655275.1 Solirubrobacteraceae bacterium | reverse complement strand
GGCGTTCGCGACGCCCTGGGTCTGGTAGATCAGCCCCTTGTAGCCGCGCTTGACGAGTTCGACGTGCGGCAGCGCGCCCGGCGTGCCGGCGCTGAAGATGTAGACCGCATCCGGGTTCGCGGCCATCAGCTTGAGCACCTGCGGCGTGGTGCTGGTGTCGACCTGCGCGTACTTCTCGGTCGCCACGATCTTGATGCCCTTGGCCGGCGCGAGCTTCTCGATCGCCTTCGAGAAGCCGTCGCCGTAGGCGGTCGCGATGCCGATCGTCGCGACCGTCGTCGCCTTGCTCTTGACCATGTGGTCGAGCACCGCGTTGATCGAGATCGTCTCGGTCGGCGCCATCTTGAACGCCCAGCGGCGCGGGCCGTCGGGCGGCTCGACGATCGCGCCGCCGCCAGCCAGCGAGATCACCGGCACCCCGGAGCGCGAGGCGACCTCGAGCACGGCGAGCGAGGTCGGCGTGAGCGAGGGGCCGATGATCACGTCGACCTTGTCCTCGCTGATCAGCTTGGTCGCGTTCTTCGCGGCGGTGGTCGTGTCGGTCGCATCGTTCAGCACGACGAGGTTGATCTTCTGCCCGCCGAGCTCGCCCGGCCAGAGCTTGATCGTGTTGTCGGCCGGGATGCCGAGCGAGGCGCCCGGGCCGGTCAGCGAGACGATCACGCCGATGTTGACGTCGGCCTGCGCGGCGGCACCGAAGGCCAGCGCCGCGGCGGCGACGAGTGCGCGGATCGGGAAAGCGATGCGGATCATCCAGGTCTCCAGTCTCGTTTTAGTTATGTCAGTGAACTGTTTGACTGCCGCGGCCACAAGCGGGGAAACACTGCACAGTCGATCGGCTCGCCCGGTTCGATGGCCGGCTTCTCGATCGTGATCGAGGCCTGGCCGTTGCGCGGCGCGTAGACCACGTCGTCGCCGGTCCAGCGCGTCGCGTAGGCGCGGCGGCGGCGCGTGGAGCTGGCGTTGCCGGGCGCGCCGTG
Organism: Solirubrobacteraceae bacterium; assembly: GCA_030655275.1. Lineage (GTDB taxonomy): Bacteria > Actinomycetota > Thermoleophilia > Solirubrobacterales > Solirubrobacteraceae > JAGIBJ01. Next base: position 88 of record JAURVW010000574.1, on the reverse strand, counting down.
CACCGTCATCGCGTGGTGCAGCAGGCAGTCGCCGGCCTTCATGTCCCAGTTGACGATGTCGAGGGTGTTGCCGGGTTGCTTGCGCAGC
>JAURVW010000569.1 GCA_030655275.1 Solirubrobacteraceae bacterium | reverse complement strand
GCAGCGCTGCGAGCGCCACGGCGCGGGCGTCGGCCTGGCCGGCGCGTTCGAGCACGCGGCTGTAGGCCACGGGCGCGTCGGCGCCGGTGACGCGCATGACCGGCCCGTCGAGATCGTCGAAGGCGTGCTCGGTCACGAGGGCCGCGATCGTTGCGCCGACGCCGCCCTGCGGCCAGCCCTCCTCGACGATCAGCAGGCGGTTGGTGCGCGAGACCGACTCGAGGATCGTGGGGAGGTCGAGCGGGCGCAGCGTGCGTGGATCGATCACCTCGGCGGAGACGGCATGCTCGCGCTCGAGCACGTCGGCGGCCTCGACGGCGGTGACCGCGCCGCGGGAGATGCCAAGGATCGTGAGGTCGCGTCCCGGCCGGCGGATCACGGCCTCGCCGAATGGCACGAGATGCTCGCCCTCGGGCACCTCGCCCTTCGCCGAGTAGAGCGACTCGTGCTCGATCACCACGACCGGATTGGGGTCGCGGATCGCGCTCTTGAGCAGGCCCTTGGCATCGGCGGCGGTCGACGGCGTCGCGACGAGGAGCCCGGGGATGCCGAGCAGCAGCGACTCGAGGCTGTGCGAATGGGTGGGCCCGAGCTGGTGCCCGCTGCCCTGCGGCGTGCGCACGACGAGCGGTACCGACAGCTGCCCGCCGGACTGGAAGCGTGCCTGGGCGGCGCCGACGAGCAGCTGGTCCAGCGCGCGCAACACCCCCGTGATCGTCATGAGCTCGACGACCGGACGCAGCCCGGCCATCGCGGCCCCGATGCCCACGCCGACGATCGTGGCCTCGGCGTTCGGGGTGTCGCGGATGCGCGCCTCGCCGTAGTCGGCGAGCAGGCCCTTCGTCACCTTGAAGGCACCGTCGAACGCCCCGATGTCCTCGCCGAGGAGGATCACGCGCTGATCGCGGTCGAGTTCCTCGCGCAGCGCCTGCCCGAGCGCTTCGCGATAGGTGAGGGTCAGCGTGCTCACGCGCCACTCTCCCGGACGTGCGGCTCGGCCTCGGCCTGCTTCGTGGTGCCGAGTGCGTCGACGCCGTACCAGGCACCCGCCGGCGCATCGCTGGTGAGATAGACCTCGTCGTACAGGGCGGCCGGCTCGGGGTGCGGCGAGCGACCGGCGAAGGAGACGGCCTGCTCGATCACGGAGTTGGCCTGCATCTGGATCCGTGCACGCTCGGCGGTCTCGAGCAGGCCGACGCTCACGAGGCGGTCGCCGAAGGTGAGGAGCGGATCGCGGGCCTTCCACGCGGCGAGGACCTCCTTGTCGTCGCGGCGGAGGGTCGGGTCCGACATGGAGACGGTCGGCGCACGGTGGTTCGTCGCCTCGACGAGCACGGGCCGGCGCTCGGTGCGGGCGATGCGCACGGCCTCCGCGCAGACGGCCTGGGTGTCGAGGACGTCCATCCCGTCGCAGGAGAGGGTCTTCACGCCGAGCCCCTCGACCTTGCGCTGCAGGTCGGTTGAGGCGGCCGACGCATCGCCGGGCGAGGGAAAGCCGCCGAGTCCGCGGGTGATGACGAGCACCACCGGAAGGTTCCAGAGCGCGGTGAGGTTGAGCGACTCGCCGAAGATGCCGTTGCCGACGGCGCCGTCGCCCAGGACGCACATCGTCACCTCGGCGCGGCCCTGGTGCGTGGAGGCGAGTGCCGCTCCGGCGGCGACCGGCAGGTGCGCGCCGACGAGCCCGAAGCCTCCGAGGAACCGTCGCTCGACATCGGTGACGTGCATGGCCCCGCCGCGGCCGCGACAGACGCCGCCGACCCGGCCGAACAGTTCGGCCATCACGCGCGACGGCTCGGTGCCTCGGGCCAGGGCATGGGCGTGGGAGCGGTAGGTGGTGAGCAGCCAGTCGCGATCCTCGAGGGCGCGGGCGGCGCCGACGATCGTCGCCTCCTCGCCAGTCGCGAGATGCAGGAAGCCACCGATCTGGCCGGCACCGTACAGCTCTCCGGCACGCTCGTCGAACCGACGGATGAGCTGCATCGCCGCCAACCATTCGCGCGCGATCACCGGGTCCGGAAGAGGGCGCTGATGAGCGCTGGACACCGGCGTGTTCACAGGAGGACCCTACCCAGCCCACCGGGTGCCGTCCTGCAGGGTTTCTGGCAACCGGCGCCGCCGGGATCGCCAACACCGCACCCACTCTCAATGGACCAGCCTCCGCGTGCGCCTCCGGCGCACCGTCGGAGAGCGACGTCGCCCTCCCAGCACCGCGAACTGGCCGCGTCGGTGGGCCTACGGCGGGAAAAGGTCCGAGTTTCGTCGGAAATTCTGAACAGGCGTTACGTAGTTCGGGGGACACGCCGATGGATCCGCGTGGCCGCACCGACCCTCCTCGAGCTCGACGACGTCGAACGTGGTCGGATCCTCGACTTCGCACGGCGCCTGCGCGGCGTCCGCCACCAGGCGTTGCTCGTCCTCTTCGTGGTCGTCGGGCTCGGCATCCAGGCCTACGGCGCGCTGATCGTCCCGCCCGCTGCTGCGCTCGTCGCCGGCTTCTGGGTGCTCGGCCGCGTGCTGCCGCGCGTGCACCGCGTGGAGCTGCCGCTCATGGCGATGCTCGTCTTCGCGCAGGCGTCGATCGTGACGACCCTCGCCGTCGCCGACCGGTGGCAGCTCGACGGTCTCGGCCTGCTCGTCCTCCCCGCGACCGCCGCCTGCATCCTGCTGCCGCGACGACTCATGGCGCTCTGGCTCGTGTGGTCGGTGCTCGTGATGGTCGGCGCGGCCTTCGCGATCGACGCCCGTCAGGTGATGGACGTCCCGCCCATCCTGCTGCTGCCCGTGGGCGTGATGCTGAGCGTGGCCCTGCCGGCCGCCACGATCCGGCGACTCGAGAGCGAGTCGCGCGACACCGCCCTCGTCGACAGCCTCACCGGTGCGCTCAACCGCGGCGCGCTCGAGGCGCGCATCGCCGAACTCGCGCTGCAGGCCCACACGATGCCGCTGCGCCTCGGCGTGATCATGAGCGACCTCGACCACTTCAAGGGCGTCAACGACGACCTCGGTCACGACGCGGGCGACGGCGTGCTCCGCGAGACCGTGCTGCGCATGCGCTCGGTGCTCGGCCCGCTCACGCCCGTCTACCGGGTCGGTGGCGAGGAGTTCGCGGTGCTGATCGCGGGCGCGGACGAGGTCGGCGTGCAGGTGGTCGCGGAGCGGATGCGCGAGGCCGTCGCAGCCGAGCCCATCGGCGGTCGGCGGGTGACGATGTCGTTCGGGATCGCCGCGGCCACGCTCGATCGTCACCCGGTCGGCCGCATCATCGAGGTCGCCGACGAGGCCCTCTACCGCGCCAAACGCGCGGGCCGCAATCGCGTCGCGACGGCGAACCTCACGCCGATGAGCGTCCTGCCCGACGTGGCCTCGACCGACGACGGGCCCGAGACCTCCGACGGGGCTGGAATGGCCCGGCGCGGAGGCCCGGCCGACGAGGCGGTCGCACCTCGAGGTGCCGCTGCGGCCTCACCGACGCCCACGAAGGTGCCGCGGCCTTCCGTGGCGCTCGGCCACGATCACGGCAACTGGCTCGTGCGCGGCGAGTTCGAGCGCGATCACATCCGCGAGTCCGCGCACGCCCTCAGCCGCACCCACCACGGCGCGCTCGGCTTCGTCTTCATCGCCCTGCTGGCGTGCATCCCCTGGATCGGCTGGATCCTCATGGTGCCGGCGGTCCCGGCCGTGATCGCCTACCACGCGGCCGAACGCCGAGTGATGGCGCTGCGTCGCCCCGAGTACATGCTCGGCGGCACGTGGCTGCTCGTGCAGCTCGCGATCTTCTGCGGTGCGCTGGTCGCCGATCCCGCCGAGCCGTACATGCTCGTGTTGTTCGCGCCCATGATGATCGGCATGACCGCGGTCTTCCCCACCCGCGGCGTGCAGGTGCTCTCGTCGGTCACCGTCGTGCTCTGCGTCCTGGCCGGGGGCCTCGCACGGCCCGACGTCCTCACCACCTACCCGACGGTCGTCGGGCCCCCGCTGCTGGTCGTGATCGGCCTCGCGCTGATGAGCAGCGTCACGGGCCGCTCGGCGATCGAGTTCCGCACGCGGGCCGTCGTCGATCCGCTCACCGGGCTGCTCACGCGCGCGGCGCTGCGCACCCGCCTGGCGGAGGTCGAGCACGAGTCGCACGCGGCGACCTCGTCGATCTCGGTGATCGTCTTCGACCTCGACCACTTCAAGGCGCTCAACGACGAGCACGGCCACGCCGGCGGCGATGCTGCGCTGCGGGCGGTCGGTGCGGCGACCCGCTGCAACCTGCAGGCGCTCGAGTGGGGCTTTCGGCTCGGCGGCGACGAGTTCATGGTCGTCGTGCCCGTGGGCAGCGGAGCAGCGGCGGCGCTGGCCGAGCGGATCCGCGTGTCGCTCGAACAGGTCACGGTGGACGGCGTCACGCTCACGGCGTCGTTCGGGATCGCGGCGGCCGCGCCGGACGAGCCCTTCGACTTCGTGACCGTCTCGCGACGCGCCGATTCAGCGCTCTACGAGGCCAAGCGTGCGGGACGCAACCGTGTCGCCGTGGCGACACCCGTCGCGGCCGGCCCGGCGCCGATCGCGACCGTGCTGCGCGACATCGCCTAGCGCGCGTCGAAGATCAGCGGCGCCAGACCGTCGTACGACGGCGCGCTCTGCACCGTCGAGCGCCCGGCGAAGGGCAGGACCGGGGTCGGCTGCGGCGTCGGGGTGAGGATCGGCGTCGGCGCGAGACTCGGTGAGGGCGTGGTGGCAGGCGTCGGGACCGGTGTCGGAACGGCCGGCGTCGGCGTCGGGTTCCCCGCGACGGGCGTCGGGGTCACGGCCGGTGTCGGCGTGGGGTTCCCCGCGACGGGCGTCGGGGTCGGAACGACGGGGGTCGGCGTCGGGTTCCCGGCAACGGGCGTCGGGGTCGGCAGGCCAGGCGTCGGGGTCGGGCCACCCGGGTTTGGTGTGGGCGACGGCGTGGGCGTCGTGGCGGGGACGGGCGTCGGGGTCGCGACCGGGAGGGGCGTCGTCACGGGTGTCGGCGTGGCGGCGGGTGTGGGCGTGGCGCCAGGCGTCGGGGTCGTCGGCGGGGTGACGACGGGCGTCGGCGCCGGCGTGGAAGCAGGCGTCGCGGTCGCGGTC
>JAURVW010000563.1 GCA_030655275.1 Solirubrobacteraceae bacterium | reverse complement strand
GTTCTGGGTCTGGGCGACGTTCGTGGTCGGCGAGAGCGTGAGCGCGGCGAACTCGCGGCTGGGACGACCGCGGACGGTGCCGCCGACGTCGGCTCCAGCGGCACGGATGCGCAGGCTGATGTCCTGCACGGTCACGTTGCGCTTGTCCTTGCGGCGGAAGCTGACGGTGCCCTTGGCGAGGATGTCGGCGTCGGCGGGGTCGAAGGTGACGGCGACGGTGGAGTCGACGGGCAGCGTGGCGGTGCGCTTCTTGCTCGAGTACTTCGCGCCGGACTTCACCTTCACGCTCGCGCCGGAGCGCTTGATCGTCTTGAGGAAGGCCTTGTCGAAGGTGAGGGTCATCTGGCCCGTCATGCGCACGACGATCGAGTTGATCGACTGCGGCGTGGTCTGCGCGGACGCGTCGGGCGTGCCGGAAGTGAAGCTCAGGCCGGCGACGAGGGCGACGAGCACGACCAGGCCCGCGAGGAAGCCGGCGTCGGTGCGGCGGCCGGAGGTGACGCGGGAGCGTCGACCAGCAGCGGTGGTCGACGGGTGACGAGCTGGGACGTTGGGCATCGTGGGGTCCTCGGACGGGGCCGATGGTGGCGGCGGCCGCAGGGGAAGCAGCCTCTCCCTCAGGAACCCGGGAGGGCGGCGAAGGTCGCGCAAGGAGAGGACGGTACCGCGCCACCTCCTGAACTGCAGCCTTTGCAGGCCAACTCGGCGCGAGCCGGTGGCCGAGGTGTGGACGCGTAGGCTCATCGCATGGCAATCGTCGACGACCTCACCACCCAGATCACCGAAGCCCAGAAGAGCCGCGATGCCGAGCGCCGCGATGCGCTGCGCCTCATTCGCGATGCCATCCAGAAGGAGATCAAGGACGCCAGCGACGGCGCCGAGGTCGACCAGCTCGCCATCCTGCGCCGCGAGCGCAAGCGCCGGCTGCAGTCCGCGGAGATCTACGCGGAGAACGGCCGCGACGATCTCGCCGCCGCCGAGCAGTCCGAGGCCGATCTCATCGACACCTTCCTCCCCAAGCAGCTCGACGAGGCCGCCCTCTCCGCGCTCGTCGACCAGGCCATCGTCGACACCGGCGCCACCTCCAAGCGCGACATGGGCGCCGTGATGAAGGCCGTGATGGCCGCCGCCGACGGCCAGGCCGAAGGCAAGACGGTCTCCATGCTCGTGGGCCAGAAGCGCAGCTGACGCGCCCGACCGCGATGACCACGCGAGCAGGCGCTCTCGTTCGCGAATCGTCTACGATCATCCAGCCCCGGCCGGAGTAGCTCAGTCGGTTAGAGCAGCGGAATCATAATCCGCGTGTCGGGGGTTCAAGTCCCTCCTCCGGCATCCCACGAAACCCCTGCTTATGCGGGGGTTTCGGTCGTTCTGGGGCGTTTTGGAATCACGTAGTACCAACTGTGGGTAACGCCTGTGGGTAACACTTGGGGCCGTTTTCTTGCACTTCCGAGACGCAAATCGCGCGTGGAGTCCGGCGGTGCCGCGCGTCACGCGGGCGTCGTCGATGCGAGCAGCCCCCGTCGGTCTCATTGGCGGAGCCCGGTCACTGAGGCCAAGGCTCTTTTCCTTCCGAAGGATCCAAGCTACGCTTTCGAGGTCAGGAACAGCAGGTCCATGGACCTTGCAGCGCATGCGCCCCGGTCGCCGCGATCGGGGCGCTTGTCGTTTCGGGGTATCGGTGAGTCAACGTACGGGTCGTTGACTCTCCGTCGCGCCGTCAGCGCAGCGATACAGCCTTCAGTTGGTCTTGGTGTAGCCGGACCACCTTGGAGACGTTGACGTTCTTGATCTTTCGTGAGGTCGTGGGAATGCCCTCGCATCCGATGGCCTTCGTGCCTGCCTCAGCAACGCGGTAGGCAGCGCCCAGGACTTTGTCGTTCGTCGAGAAGTAGTTGTGGATGATCCCCTCCACGGCCGGTTCAACGGAGCGCCATTCCCACCGGGTGCCGACCGCGGCGCCGAGCAGATGCATCGATTGAACCCGAGGACGCGGTTCGTTCCGGGTCGCCAGTGATTCCGCCGTTGCCGTCACGACCCTCGCGCCCAAGCTGAAGCCCACGAGCACCACAGAGTTCAGATCGGCGCGCACGATCGCGTCGGCCAGCACCGCACCCGTCATCGACGCACGAGTCCTCGCGACGTGCCAGGGGTTCTTTGCGAGGCTTGCACTATTGAACACAGCGCTCAACGGACCGAGCCGCTTGCCCGCTGTCTTCGCGGCTTGCGCCGCCAGCGCTGT
>JAURVW010000554.1 GCA_030655275.1 Solirubrobacteraceae bacterium | reverse complement strand
ACGACGCCGCCCAGGACGCCGACCGGCTCATCTCGACCAGGACCAGCATCTCGGCCATCCGGTGCTTGAGCGCCTGGAACGACCCGATCGCGCGGCCGAACTGCACGCGCTCCTTGGTGTAGGCGACGGTCATCTCCAGGGCGCGGGCGGACAGCCCGGTGGCCAGGGCCGCGGTGCCGACGGCGCCGACGAGGTGGGCCCGCTCCGTCGCGGCGACGGCGTCGCCGATGGGTGTCGTGATGGCGTCGGTGAGGTCGATGTCGGCCAGGCGGATGGTCTGGTCCACGGTGCCGAGCCGAGTACGCCGTGCGGTGGCGGGGTCGACCTCGACGAGACCGGCGGCGGTCGCCGCGACCAGGACGGTCGCGATGTCGCCGTCCAGGACGGGCCTGCTGCCCTGCCCGTCAGCGGCATCGACGGCCTCGACGAACGCGGCCACCTCGCCGGCAGCGATGCGGGGCAGCAGGCGCGCCTTGGCGTCCTCGTCGGCACCCGCGAGCAGCGCCTCGGCGGTGACCAGGCTGGAGAGCAATGGCGACGGCGCCAGCGAGCGACCGACCTCCTCGAGGACCAGGAGTGACTCGAACAACGAGAACCCGGCGCCGTCGTAGGCCTCCGGGATGCCGAGCGCTGCCGCGCCGATCTGCTCGACCAGCGTGGCCCACAGGCCCTCGTCGTAGCCGTGCAGCGCGGCGATGGAGGCGCGGACCGCGGTGGAGTCGGCGCGTTTGGAGAGCAGTGCTCTCACCATGGAGGTGAGCTCCTGCTGCTCCTGGGACAGACCGAACTCCATCAGCGGGTCAGCTCGGTGAGCAGGTGGTGGCGGTGGAAGGCGGGCGTGCCCCACGCGGTGACCAGCACGCGGATCTTGTCGATCCAGATGCTGAGGTCGAACTCCGCGGTGTATCCGATCGCGCCGTGGACCTGCAGACCCGTGCGGGAGGCGAGGTAGGCAGCGTCGGCCGCCTGGACCTTCGCGGCGCTCGCGGGCACCTCGTCGAGTGCGGCGCCGTAGACGAGCGGGCGGGCGAAGTCGAGCGCGATACGTACGTCGGCCAGCGCGTGCTTGACGGCCTGGTAGCTGCCGATCTCGCGACCGAACTGCTTGCGCTGCTT
>JAURVW010000548.1 GCA_030655275.1 Solirubrobacteraceae bacterium | reverse complement strand
CCGATCTCGTCGAGCAGCTGCTTGGAGAGCTCCGTGCCGACGGCGAAGTTCGTGCCGTCCCAGTTCGCGTAGAAGGAGTTGCCGACGTAGGTGACGCCACCCTTGTACGCGCCCTTGCCCTCCTTGCTCTTGCCGTCGACGTAGCTGCCGTCGACGTCGAACGTGACCGTCATCGGGGGCAGCGGGCCCTTGTCGGTGTTCTTGTCGACGGAGCCCGTGATTGAGGCGGTGCCGTCGATCTTCTTGATCTCGTCGTCCTCCGGCAGGTCGACCGAGCCGGACACCTTCAGCGCGAAGGACCCGGACTGGATCGTCTCGCCGCCGAGGGCGACGTTGAGGAAGCCGTCCTTCAGGAGCGCGGCGCCGTCGTTGCCGGACGACGCGGAGCCTCCGCCGCCTCCGGTCGACTTGTCGTCGCCGCCGCAGCCGGCGAGGGCCGCGGTGACGGTGAGGGCGGTGAGCGCCGAAAAAGCTCGGCGACGGGCGGTGAGCAGTTGCATGACGCCCATTGAATCAGGCGACGGGCGTAGCGCCAGCGCGCCACGCCCGGTCACCCTTGTGCGGTTACTTCGCGGCTTCGGCCTGGCAGGCGTTGAGCTTGGCGGCGTCGCCACCGGCGGCGTTCATGCAGTCCAGGTACTTCTGCGAGACGGCACCCGTCCCCGAGGCGCCCGCGCCCGCGGCGGAGAGGCCTGCGGCCTGCTGGAAGAGCCCGCCGAGCTTCGGCATGAGGTCGGTGATCGGCTTCGTGTCGGACGGAGCCTTGATGTCCTGCTCCTCGTTGACGTCCGTGAGCGTGAGCGACACGGTGCCGCCGACCTTGTCGTCCTTGGAGCCCTCGACCTCGAGGTCGACCTCGAGCTTGCGCAGGATGTTGTCGTCCTTGCCGGTCCAGATCGCCACGTCGAGCTTCTTGATCTGCTTCGCGGCGGCATCGAGCTGCGCGTCGGTCACCTCGGGCACCTTGGCCGCGGCGCCCGCCGAGCCCGCGAGGCTCTGGGCCTTCTTGGCGGCATCGAGGATGTCCGGGACGAGCGCCTTGACGTTCACCTCGCCGCTGATCTTGAGCGCGTCGACGTCGCCGACCTTCTCCTCGCCGTCGACCTTCGGATTCGTCAGCCACGTCTGCGGCTCGAGCCCGAGCTTGGCGATCATGTCGCCCTGCTCGGCCTTGTCGGAGGAGGTCTGCGAGATCGCGGCCTTCAGCGAGTCGACGGCGCGCTTGGAGAGCTCCTCGCCGACGTCGTAGTTGTCGCCGTCATAGCTCACGTAGAAGCGGTTGTCGGTGTAGGTGCCGCCGGCGTCGAGGTCGACCTTGCCGCCGCCCTTCTGCTCGCCCTTGACCTTCACGGCCGCCGAGAACTCGGGGATCTGGCCGTCCTTCGCCTCGTTGAGCTTGATGATCGCGGACGCCTTGCCGGAGGCGCTGATCGCACCGCCGGTGAGCTCGCCCTCGATCTCGATGTCGATCGTGCCGCTCTTGATCTTCGAGCTGTCGCCCGAGGGCTGGAAGGTGTTGACGAGGAGCGCGTTCGCGTCCTTGGTGTCGCCACCGCCGCCGCTACCGGTCGAGGTCGAGTCGTCGCCGCAGCCGGCGATACCGAGAGCCCCAGCGGTCACAGCCGTGAGGGCGAGAGTGCGGAACTTCATGGGGGTGATCTCCTGGAAGATGGACGCGGGGGCAGCGCACCGAAGGACGGCTGCCGAGGCTGGTCGACGCTATCAAGGTGTGCCCGAGCTCACGCCGGGTCCTCGGCGGTGCGCCAACCGGGTGCAGGGACCGCAACGACGGGCGCGAAGCAGGGTTCCGATCCCTTGATGACGCCACGCTTCCCCATGTCCCCGCGCGCCTCCGTCCTCGCCCTCGCCGCCGCCACCCTCGCGCTGGCCGGCGCAGCCCCCGTGTCGGCCTCCCCGCGCGTGCTGCTCGTCGACGGCTCCAGCGTCCGCTCGACCCCCGCGAACGGGGCCGAGCTGGCCGGCGCCGACGCGTCGCCCGCCGACGCCGCCGGCCTGCTCGGCTCGGCCGCCCGGGTGCAGACGACCGACAAGAAGAAGACGTCGAAGAAGAAGGCGAAGAAGCCGCCGTACGACCTCACGGTGATCCGCAAGGCGATCAACAAGGCCGGCGGCGTGCCGGCCCGCGCCTACGATGCCCGCGCCGCACTCACCTCCGCCGACCGGGTGATGAGGGCCGCGAAGAAGGACAGCCAGGCCAAGCGCGAGCTCGAGGGCCTCTTCAAGTACGTGACGGTGATGGCCCGCGGCAACCGGATCACGGCCGACCGCATGCTCATGCTCACCGAGACGCTCAGGCGCAACGCGGAGTGGTGGAAGCTCGGACGCGCGACCGGCAACGGCCAACGGGTGCAGTTCGACGGCAGCCAGATGATCTGGCAGCTCTACACGGGCTCAGGCATCCAGCTGCAGTGGCTCGGCACCTTCGGGCGTGGCAACTCCCTCTTCTACTCGGGCGCCGCGCACGTGGCGGAGCTGAGCGCGCTCGTCGACGAGGCCATCAAACTGGCCGTTCCCCGCGCGGGCGGCATCTCGTGGGAGTACTTCTTCCCGTTCGGCGGCGGAAACCCACCGTGGGTGAGCGGCATGGCCGAGGCGACCGGGATCCAGGTCCTCGCGCGCGCCTCGGGTCCGACGAAGATGAACCGCCCCGCGCTCCTGGAGACGGCGAAATCGGCGATGGGGATCCTCCGCACGCCGCCGCCCACCGGCGTGCAGGTGGTCGAGGACACCGGCACCCACTTCCTCATCTACTCCTTCTCCGCGGCGAAGGTGCTCAACGCGATGAACCAGACGGTCAACGGCCTGTACGCCTACGTGCTCGCCAACCCGACCGACGTCGACGCGCGGCTGACGCTGCTCGACGGCCTGCGCTGGCTCGACACGAACGTCGGTCGCTACGACACCGGCTCCTGGACGCTCTACCAACTGGGCGGGGCCAAGGCCGATACCCACTACCACGGGGTCGCCCGAGACTTCCTCAAGACGCTCTGCTCGCTCCTCCACGCGGATGCGAAGACCCCCGGGGGCGGCCCGACGGGCGCGTACCCCTCGGCGAACATCTGCGCGGCTGCGGCCACTTGGACGAAGTACTCGGCGAAGTAGCCGCCCGGGCCCGTTGACCCGCGCTCCGGGGGCCCCGGGGCGTGCGCCACGGGTAGGGTCCGGAAGGTGCCCCCGCGCATCCTGATCTTCGTGGGTCTGTCGGGCGACGGACCGCGCGCCGCTGCCGGCGCTGCCTGCGAACTCTCGCCGCCCGGATTCGCGCGCCCGCTCACCCTCGATCCGGCCCAGGCCGACTCGGTGGTCCGACGCACGGGCGACGACCTCGCCGAGCACCTCGCGCTGCGCCCCGTGGCCTGGGAGCTGGCGATCCTCGCTCGCGTGACGGAGCTGCTGCGCGAGCGACCCGATGCCACGGTCGTCATCGATGCCCCGCGGCCGGACGCGCTGCTGCGCGTGATCGAGGCCGCCGATCTCGCCCGGGCCCGGCTCGATGCCGGCCGCCCCGGTCCGGCGACCTCCACCCTGGCCGCCCAACGCTCGCTGGGGGCCTCCCCCGAGCTGCCCGTGCTGCGAGCCGCGGCGACCGGCGGGGACCTGCTTCGCGCCCCTGAACTCACGACCGTCGGCTTGGCCGGCCCCGGCGGCGCGGCCGGCGGCACCGGGAAG
>JAURVW010000538.1 GCA_030655275.1 Solirubrobacteraceae bacterium | reverse complement strand
AAGCAGCGGTCCGGGGACGCGGGTGGGGGACCCGACCGCAAGGGCGGGAGTCTACCCCGCGCCCGTCTCCGTGGCGGACGTTCCCTTGCGAGGACCGCGATCCAGCAGTTCGGGCACGAGCGTGGCGAGGAGCGCGACCGGAAGCCCGACGACGTTGAGGTAATCCCCCTGGATCTCCGTCACGAGCCCGGCACCGCGGCCCTGGATGGCGTAGGCCCCCGCTCGGCCCTCCCACTCCCCGTGCGCCAGGTGGCGGTCGATCGCGTCGGCCGCCAGGGTGCGCATGCTCACGGTGGTCTCGGCGATGCCGGAGCGCGCGGAGACGCGGCCGGGGCCGACGATCGCGAGTCCGGAGATCACGGTGTGGGTGGCGCCGGTGAGACGGGCGAGCATCGTGCGGGCCTCGTCGAGGTCGGCGGGCTTGCCGAGGATGGTGCCGTCCTCGAGGACGACGATCGTGTCGGACCCGATCACGGGCACGAACGGATGCCGCTTGGCGACGTCGTGCGCCTTCAACAGGGCGTTGGCCTCGGCGAGCTCGCGCGGGTCGCCGTCCATCCGTTCGCGGATGTTCGCGACGTCGACGACGTGTGGGATCCCGAGCTGGTCCAGGATCGCCGTCCGCTGCGGGGAGCCGCTGGCGAGGACGGGTTTGACGAGCAGCCCGCCGGAGGCAGCGCGCATCGGGGTCGGCGAGGCGTTCTTGTCGAACATGGCCAACATGGCGTTGCTCCTTGACCAGAGAGAGCGGCCCTCTGGCGGGGTTGGCTCTGCGTCAGGCGTGTGACGCGGAGCGGTGGATCGTGCGTGCGATGGGCCGTCCGTGAGAGAAGGTGATGCCCTGCATCATCGAGCTCACGGACGGCGCAGCGTGCGTGCGAGGCGCCGCTCAGCGGACGCGCCTGGCGCGGAGTCGGCCTCGCTAGAGGGTAGGGAAGAAGATCCCGATCTCGCGGGCGGCGGACTCGTCGGAGTCGGAGCCGTGGACCATGTTCTCGCCGACCTGGGTGGCGAAGTCGCCGCGGATGGAGCCGGTGGCGGACTCGAGCGGGTTCGTCGCGCCGATGAGCTGGCGGGCGGCGGCGACGGTGTGCTCGTCGCCTTCGAGGACGAGCGACACGAGCGGGCCGGACGTGATGAACGTGACGAGCTCACCGAAGAACGGGCGCTCGCTGTGCTCGGCGTAGTGGGCCTTCGCGGTCTCCTCGGTCAGCGTGGTGAGGTTGAGCGCGACGAGCTTGAGGCCCTTGGCCTCGAACCGGCGGATGATCTCGCCGGTGAGTCCACGGGCGAACGCGTCGGGCTTGACCAGGATCAGAGTGCGCGCCATGGCGTGGCTCCTCGAGTGATGCGTGTGTGGCCGCGCGGGACGCGCGGCGCAAGGATCGCCGGGGTGGCACGCCCGGCTCGTGGGTTCGCGCGCGGTTAGCGGCGCGGAGGCGGAACGCTACCGGGGCCGGTCGCTTCGCGCGCTCCCCCTTGGGTGGCCTTGCGGCGCACGACGATCAGCTGCTCGAGGCGGCCGACCTGGGCGCTGAGCTCGCGGTTGCTGCGGGCGAGTTCGCCGAGGGTCTTCACGAGGGCCTCGTTGGCCTGGATCGACACCTCACGCTCGTACGCGTCCTCGAGGAACTCCGGCGGGCGCACGATCGCGTAGATCAGCGTGCCGACGAACGGGAAGATGAGGGCGGCGATGACCGCGCAGGCGACCAGCAGCGCATCGTCCACGCGGTGACGGGAGTCGCGGAAGACCCAGTAGACGAGGGCGAGGTCGAGACAGACGAGTCCGAGCGCGAAGAGGCTCAGGCCGACGTTCAGGGGACCAGATTCGAGGCCGAACACGCGCAGAGCGTATTGCAGTGGCCGGACGCGCGTCGTGAACGCAAGCGGCCGACCAGGGTGCGGCGGTGTCCGAACGCCGTCAGGGCGCTAGAGGATTTGCTTGCCGAGCGC
>JAURVW010000537.1 GCA_030655275.1 Solirubrobacteraceae bacterium | reverse complement strand
GTTGATCGTCTGGCCCGCCGTCACCGCGAGGTCGCCAGTCAGCGCGCCCGCATTGGTGAAGCTGCCGGATGTGCCGACGTTTCCGGTCCATGTTGCGCCGGCGGCGTTGACGAGCGTGCCGCTCGACACGATGTTGCCGGTCCAGGACGCCGAGTTTGTGAGGCTGCCTGCGTTGCTCGTCACGTTTCCGATGAACGTGCCGGCATTCGTAACCGTTCCCGCATTGGTCATGCCGCCTTGCGCGGCGAACTGGCCGCCAGCGGCGACCGTGAAAAGACCTGCATTGCTGAAGAGGCCGGATGCGGTATAGGCGCCCGTGCCTGTCGCTGCGAACGTCGCACCGCCGGCGTTGCCGACGGTGCCGTTGCCGGTCACGCTGCCGCCGACATTGACCGCGCCGGCCGGGTTGGTGATCGCGCCCGCGATCGTGCCGTTGAAGGTCCGCAGATTGAGGAAGCCATCGACCGTGTAGGCCGAGTTGGCCGACAGCGCCGTCGCCGACTGAACGGTTATGCCGGCCGCGCTGCTGACATTGGTCGCGCCGCTATAGGTGTTGTTACCGCTCAGGATGTAGGACCGGCCACCGATGTCCAGACCGATCCGTCCCCCGCCGTCCTGAATGTTGCCGGCGAAGGGAATGTTGGCATTGGCGTCGTTGCGGACCGTGAGCGTGACCGCTGTGTTGCTTGAGTTGGTGACGAGACCACCCGTCGTGCCGCCGAGCGTCGAGACGGCAACCGAGTAGCCGTTCAGATCGAGGACGCTGCCGGCATTCTGCACGAACAGGAAGCCGGCAGGATTGATCGCGGTCGCCGAGCCGACGCGCAGCGTGCCGCCCAGAACCGAATAGTCGATGCCGTAAGTGGCATTGCCGGAGTAGATCAGGGTGCCCGCACCGCGTTTGGTGAGACCGCCCTCATTGTTGGCGTTGCCGGACACGATACTGCCGGACAGCGTTGCGGTGCCGGCATTGACCTCGACCTGTGCCCCGGAAATCATGCTGATCGTGCGGGCGCTGGAAAATCCGTTGGCGACCGACAGAACACCGTTGTCGAAAGCCAGCTGGCCCGCCGTGGCGCCGAGATTGGCATCGCTGCTAACGATGACGCGGGTCTGATTGCCGAGCGTGGTGCCGCCGCTATAGGTGTTGAGGCCGGTCAGCGTCACGTTGCCGTCGCCGCCGGTGATCAGCCGGCCCGGGCCG
>JAURVW010000344.1 GCA_030655275.1 Solirubrobacteraceae bacterium | reverse complement strand
GATCGGTAACCAGGACGTGCCGCCGATCATCGCGATCACGCTCTTCGCCGGAACGGTGATCGTCGTGATGAACCTGCTCGTCGACATCGCCTACGCCTACCTCGACCCACGGATCAGTCGATGAGCACGCCCGCGGCCCCGTCCTTCGAGAAGGCACCGCCGACCGCGGCCGGTGGTGCACCGTTGCTGCGGATCGCCGACCTGGGCGTGACGTTCGCTTCGGCGGCCGGGCCGGTGCACGCCGTGCGCGAGGTGTCGCTCGACCTCCACGCCGGCCAGGTGACGGCGCTCGTCGGCGAGTCCGGCTCGGGCAAGTCGGTCACGGCGCTCACCCTCCTCGGCCTCACCCGCGACCGCGGCACGACGGTGACGGGCTCGGCGATGTTCGACGGCGTCGACCTCGTCACGGCGCCGGACCGCACGCTGCAGGGCATCCGCGGCAAACGCATCGCGATGGTGTTCCAGGACGCCCTCAGCGCGCTCAATCCCGTGTACCGCGTGGGCGCGCAGATCGCCGAGGCGATCCAGGCCCACGAGCAGGTGGGCAAGGCCGAGGCGCGCCGCCGGGCTGTCGAGGCGCTCGCCGAGGTGGGGATCCCGCAGGCCTCCGAACGGGCCGACGCCTATCCGCACGAGTTCTCGGGCGGCATGCGCCAGCGCGTGATGATCGCGATGGCCCTCTCGTGCCAGCCCGAACTGCTGCTCGCCGACGAGCCCACCACCGCGCTGGACGTGACGGTCCAGGCGCAGATCCTCGACCTGCTGCTCCGGCTCAAGGAGGAGCGGGGGATGGGGGTGCTGATCGTGACGCACGACCTCGGCGTCGTCGCCGAGACCGCCGACCGCGTGGCCGTGATGTACGGCGGCCGGATCGTGGAGGAGGCCAGTTGCGAGGACCTCTTCGCCGATCCGCTACACCCGTACACGTGGGGCCTGCTCGGCTCCGTCCCGCCGATCGACGGTCCGAAGCCCGAGCGGCTCCCGGCGATCGCGGGCGCACCGCCGTCGCCGACCGCCCTGCCGGACGGCTGCAGCTTCCGCTCCCGGTGCCCGCACGAGTTCTCCGCCTGCACCGGCCTCCCGTCCCTCGAGGCGGCCACTACCGGTGCTGGCGATCGCCACGCCGATCGCTGCTGGCTGCCCGATGAGCAGGCTCGCGCGGTGCGGCACGTGGGGGAGGGGCGCATCGGCCTCGCCCCGAAACCTGCTCCCGCCGGCGATCACGGAAGGCCCGCATGACCGCACCCGTCCTGCGCATCGAGCACCTCGAGCAGAGCTTTCGCACGAAGCGGGGCACGCTGCGCGCCGTCGACGACGTGACGCTCCACATCGAGCGCGGCGAGACCCTCGGGCTCGTCGGTGAGTCCGGCTGTGGCAAGTCGACGCTGGCCCGCACCGCGATGCGACTGCTCGACCCGAAGGCGGGGACGATCGCCCTGGGCGGGGAGGACATCACCTCGATCTCCCAGCGCGGGCTCCGCGAGCACCGACCGCGGATGCAGATGGTCTTCCAGGATCCATTCGGGTCGCTGAACCCACGGCGGCGCGTCGGCGCGGCGTTGGCCGAGGCCAAGCGGGCCGGTCTGGGCCGAGGCGCCGAGTCGAAAGCGACGGTCGAGTCGTCGCTCGAGCGGGTCGGCCTGGCGCCCGAGATCGCCGGTCGCTACCCGCACGAGCTCTCCGGCGGCCAGCGGCAGCGGGTCGGTGTGGCCCGCGCCCTGGCGACCTCGCCGGACCTCCTCATCGCCGACGAGCCGGTCAGCGCGCTGGACGTGTCCGTGCAGGCGCAGCTCGTGAACCTTCTCGTCGACCTGCAGCGCGACCTCGGGCTCGCGCAGCTCTTCGTCGCCCACGACCTCGCCGTCGTGCGGCAGGTCGCCGACCGCATCGCCGTCATGTACCTCGGGCGCATCGTCGAGACGGCCCCGACGCCCGTGCTCTTCGGTAGGGCGCGCCATCCATATACCCGGGCGCTGCTCGCCGCCGTGCCGGTCGCCGATCCGACGAAGCGCGGGCGTGCCCGGGAGCGGCTCGGAGGCGAGCCGCCGTCGCCGGTGTCGCCGCCGACCGGCTGCACGTTCCACCCGCGCTGCCCGCGCGCCAGCGACCTCTGCAAGACCTCCTCGCCGGCCCTCTGGCGATACGCCGACGGCGCGTCGGTCGCGTGCCACCACCCGGTCGGCGTGACCGCTGCCGACATCGCCGCGGGCGCACGCGACGACGCGAGCATCCGCGCTGCGGGCCCGGAGGCGCCGCAGCCCGATCCGGCTGCTGCGGCGGCCGACCCGCAGCCTGCCGCGTAAGAACCTGAGCGGCGCTCGGACGGCTCGGGGTCGCAAGTTCATCTGGACCGAGCAGATGAACTTGCGACTCATCCATCCGGTGCATCGCCCCGGAACGACGCGAGCCCCGGCCGTAAGGCCGGGGCTCGCTCCGCTCGTGCGGCGAAAGGGGCGCCGCGGGAGGGGAGATGCCCAGCCCACCCGAGCTGGTCTCTCCTCCCGCGGCGATGCCGCGCGGTTGCTGGGATCTAGCCCGCGCGGAGGGTGGACGCTGCCACGGTCTTGCCGCCGGCGGACGCTCGGAACGTGAGCGTCGCGCCGCGGGGCAGCGTCAAGGTGATGGACTTGCCACGCGACGTGCGGACGGTCTTTATGGCGTGCTTGCCCTTCGAGACCGTGAGCTTCGTCGACTGCAGCGGCGGCTTGACCGTGCAGGACACCGTCCTGCGCGACTTCAGCTTGCAGGTCACACGCGGCAGCTTGTTGATGCCGTCGGCTCCCTTCGGACCGATCGGGCCCTGCGCGCCGGTGTCGCCCTTGGGGCCAGCCGCGCCGTTGGCACCGGCCGGGCCGGTCGGACCGACGGCGCCGGCGTTGCCGTTCGTGCCGGCATCGCCCTTCGGGCCGGTCGGGCCGGTCGCG
>JAURVW010000535.1 GCA_030655275.1 Solirubrobacteraceae bacterium | reverse complement strand
AAGCAGCGTTTCTCTGAATGTAGACTGGAGTTACATGCCGATAAAACAAAGATAATCTACTGCAAAGATTATGCCGACCCCTATTGTCAAGACCATTAAGCAGCTAAAGATGAGGAGATGGATTGAGTTATATTATCCTGTTGCTGCTCAATCTGTGTTGTTGGTTTAAACGACCAATATGAAGGATGTTTTAATCCCATCATGACCTCAATCGGTCTATGGTTATCAATCCCACTATGTCGTCGTTCATGGTTATACCACTCAATATACCGATGGATGGCTTCCCTGGCCTCTAGCACAGTTTCATAGGTATTCAGGTAAACCTCTTCCACCTTTAACGTCCGCCAGAATCGTTCGATGGGGATATTATCCAAACACCGCCCCTTGCCATCCATACTGATCCGGATCTGTAATAACGACAAGGCATATGCCCAGTCTTGGCTGGTAAACTGACACCCTTGATCTGAATTGATAGTCGCGGGAGTAACTCCTTTTTGATAAGCCATTTCCAGGGCATCCAAACATCCAGATGTATCCAAACACGTGTTCAAACTCCACCCCATTACATACCTGGACACGACATCAATCAATGCCGTCAGATATACATGGCCTCTGCTCGTTTTAATATACGGGTGAGTAGACCGAGGTATTGCAACCTCAGCCCCTCTTCAAACGGTGCGTGAACCTCTCAGCTCACACCGCTTACACCATTTTAGATCCAGGAAATACTCCAAGTTTCCAGTGTATAAATAGGTTAGGATGCAGACGCGCCAAGCGATTTAGGTGTGCTCTAGCTCGTTTCTTGTGCCCTGCAAGCTTTTTATACTTCCTCCTTACCCATTGGACTAGATACCAGTTTAGGTGTTGCCAGATGTGGGTCATAGCTGATGGATAGAACTTGCCGTAGTAATTCATCCATCCTTGAAGCTCTGCTTTATACATCTGGGAAATATCATGCAAGGTCTTGTCATTCTTAAGTTGAATATGCCAACTCCTTATTTCTTGCACAATAGATTTCTTCGATGAGTTGCTAATAGCAGGCAAGAAGTTTGGGTGAACTGTGCCATGTTTATCGACGCATCTCCTTGGTCTGAATGTATATCCTAGAAAGTCAAAACTTACTCGTTCAAACTGTTCTAGGCGGTTTTGATCCTTACAATATATAATACCTGACTTCTCAGGATGTATTGTAAGTCCACATTCTTGGAATCGTTTCCCAATAACTTGCAGTATATACTCTGCTTCACTGTGACTTTTGGAATGCAATATTCCATCATCAGCAAATCTACAGAATGGTACATGCGGTAAATTTCTTCTTACCCATGTGTCAAACGCGTAGTGCAGGAATAAGTTCGAAAGTATTGGACTCACTACTCCTCCTTGTGGAGTGCCAGAAGTTCGTGCGACAATATTACCATCTTTATCTTGCATAGGTGCTTTTAACCACCTTTCAACATAGAGTAGTAC
>JAURVW010000528.1 GCA_030655275.1 Solirubrobacteraceae bacterium | reverse complement strand
GCGCGCGAGGCGCCGGCCTCGGGACCATCGGCGAGGACGGCGTCGGCGGAGGTGCGGCCGGCCGTTTCGATGCGCACGAGGCGCTTCTCGCCGATCAGCTTGCCGGCGCCGGAGACCGAGACGATGTACCCGTCGATCTTCGCGACGGCACGGTCCATGTCGTACATGTGCGGCTCGATGATGTGCACGAGCACCTCATCGCCCTCGCGGAACGGGATGGCGCGCTCGCCGACCTCGTCCTTCGGGCCGGCCATGAGGATCTCCATGTGCGAGAGCGGGAGGCCCTCGGAGCCCTCGAAGTGGAAGCGCTTGCCGGTCGTCTCCTCGAGGTCGCGCAGCACGTGGCCACCCTCCCCGACGAACACGTGCGAGACCTTCGGGTTCATCTGCACGAGGAAGGCCTCGTCGGTGCGCTTGGCCTTGCGGGCGATCTCGCGGAGCTCGCGCTCGTGGTCGAGCGCGATGGTCTCCTCGGACCGCACGACGCCCTCGCCGTGGCAGGTGGGGCACTCGCGGGTGATGATCTCTCGCACGCCCTCGGTGACGTTCTGGCGCGTCATCTCGACGAGGCCGAGCTTGGAGAGCTCGGCGGTGTAGGTCTTGGTGCGGTCGGTCTCGAGCGCGGTGCGCAGCACCTTCAGCACGGCGTCGCGGTTCTTCGCCCGCGCCATGTCGATGAAGTCGATGACGATGATGCCGCCGATGTCGCGCAGACGCAGCTGGCGCACGACCTCCTCGGCGGCTTCGAGGTTGATCTTCGTGATCGTGTCCTCGAGGCGGGCCATCTTGCCCTTGCCGACGAACGATCCGGAGTTCACGTCGATGACCGTGAGGGCCTCGGCGTAGTCGATGATCAGGTAGCCGCCGGAGGGCAGGTCGACGCGCTTGGCGAGCAGGCCGTCGATCTCCTCGTCGACCGAGTACTCCTCGAGCAACGGCTTGCGACCGCGGTACCGCTCGACCTTGTCGGCCAACTCGGGGGCGGTGCGCTGGAGGAAGCCGACGAGCCGCTCGTACTGGGCGTCGTCGTCGATCAGGGCACGCTCGAAGTCGTCGGCGAAGATGTCGCGCACGACGCGCACCGCGAGGTCGGCCTCCTGGAAGACCAGCGACGGGGCCTGCGACTTCTGGACGCGCGCCTCGAGCACCTCGTGGAGCTTCTGGAGGTAGAGCATCTCGCGCTCGAAGCCGGCGCGGGTGGCGCCGTGCGCGGCGGTGCGGACGATCACGCCGCCCGAGCCGGTGTCGAGGCCCTTGATCTCCTTGCGCAGGCGCTCGCGCTCGCGATCCTCAAGGCGCTTGGAGACACCGGTGCCCTCACCCGTCGGGGCGTACACGAGGTAGCGCCCGGCGATGGTGAGCTCCATCGAGAGGCGCGCGCCCTTGCTCTTGAGCGGATCCTTGATCACCTGCACGGTGATCTCCTGGCCCGGCTTCAGCAGGTCGCTGATCTTCGGGCCGTTCGCGGGGCCGCGGCCGCGCTTGACCTGCTCGACGCCCGGGATGACGATCTCGTCGACGTGGAGGAAGCCGTTCTTGTCGAGGCCGATGTCGACGAAGGCCGCCTCGAGCCCGGGCAGGACGTTGTCGACCTTGCCCTTGTAGACGTTGCCGACGATCGACCGTGCGCCGCGACGCTCGAAGTACAGCTCGGCGACCTGGTAGCCCTCGGCGGGGTCGGCCTTGCGGCGCCGCTTGGGGGCTGAGGTGGAGCGTTCGAGGAGCGCGACGCGGGTTTCTCCGCGGTCTGCGCTGACGAGGACCTGTTTCTTCATCAGGGTCCGTTCTATGCAGTTTGGGTTTGGAGGCGGACCCGTGGATCGCGTGCGATGCGTGCGTGGGCGTGCACGGCGTGCACGAGCCCCAGCGCGACAAGGGTCGCGATCACGGACGAGCCGCCATAAGACAAAAGTGGAAGGGTTACCCCTGTGATCGGCATGATGCCAAGATTCATGCCGACGTTCTCGAAGATCTGGAACGAGAGCATGCCGATGATGCCGGACACGACGATCGCCTCGTAGGAACTTCGGGCCTCGATCAGGATTCGCAGCACCCGCCAGAGCAGCAGTGCGTAGAGCGAAAGCACCAGGCCAGCGCCCACGAAACCCCATCGCTCGCCGATCACGCTGAAGATGAAGTCGGTCTGGTTCTCCGGCGTGTAGCCGCCCGTCGACTGCGACGAATCGGAGCCCTTGCCTAGTCGTCCACCGTTGCCGATGGCGATCATCGCCTGGTTCTGCTGGTACGCGCTCGCGGCGCCCTCCTCGGAGGAGGAGTCCTGCGCACCGGTCGGGTCCAGGAACGAGGTGAGGCGGGCCACCTGGTAGTCCTGCAGCAGTTGCACGTTGACGGCGGGCAGGATCACCAGCACCATCGCGACGACCGCCACGCCGGCCCCGGCGAGGGATCGCAGGTGGGCGCCGGGCACGCCGCCGACGGCGAGCATGAGCAGCAGCATCGAGACGTAGACGAGCGCCGAGCCGAGGTCGGGCTCGGCCATGATCAGCAACAGCACCGGGAAGGTGAGGGCGAGGAGTCGCAGGGTCGTGCTCCACCGCTCGATCTCGCGTCCGCGGTCGACGAGCTCGGCGGCGATCGCCATCGCGAACAGGATCTTGGCGAACTCCGACCACTGCAGCTGGACTGGCCCGATCACGATCGCGAGGCGGGCGCCCTTCGTGTCGGCGCCGAGGATCAGGATGAGGAT
>JAURVW010000031.1 GCA_030655275.1 Solirubrobacteraceae bacterium | reverse complement strand
ACATTTCCATTTCCACTGCTTCTTATCCGTGCCGAACAGCCTTTCACCCTCGGCAAGCCATTCTTTAAGAGGGATATCTTTAGTTTTAGGTCCTTCAGCCATCTTCTCACCATCCAGACAGGGATACGGAGTAAGGGGGGCTGCTCTGTCCGTAGGCCATTCATCAGAGCTTTTGATGGGCTGCCGCCCAAAACGCCCACCCGAGCTTTTCCGCCCTGTCTCATAATGGTTCTAATTTTGTTCATTATTCACCTTTCAGCTAATTTTTCAAGGATTTTCTCAAGACGCTTATTAAAATCCCTTTGTTCCTTGTTATGCTCTCGCATTTCTATAACAAGTGCCGAAGTATCACTCTTAATATCCGGTAGAATCGAAGTATCCCTCTTAATATCTTTTATTGCCGAAGTATCTCCCCTGATATCTTTTAGTGTTGAAGTGTCGCCCTTGATGTCAGTTAATAACTCATTCCCCTTGTCCAGTTTTCTTCCAATATCGATATCCTCATCTGCAAGCACTCTTGAGAATGGATATGGAAGTTCGATATTAAAGGGTATTTCTTGCCTTTTAATGCCTTGAATTATCGCACCCCTCTGTTCTCCTCGGGTCGTTATTTCCCTGGCGAAATCGCTGATAGCACTGTTCTCACCACGGCAAATGATCCTAACAGTACCATCCTTAGCATTGAAAACGATGCCGCTTAGATCAAGAAGCCTGCCTGCATATTCTATAACTGCCCGAAAGCCTATATCCTGGACTTTACCGACAATTGATACATTATAGCATTTCTGCATCAGTTATTCACCCCCATACCTCTTATACCCCTGTTCTTTCCAGAGGTTCCAATCCTCTAAAGCCTGTTCTACTGACCCGGTAACTGTAAGCGGGTAATAGTCCAGTGATCCATATTCCCCGGGTTCTATCTTTCTTCCCTTAAGATCTCCTGGCTTCCTGGGGAGCTTGGTGCCGTGTACAAAGTCGTTTATGTAAACCTTGTATCCAAGATGTTCACCTTTGCGTGTAATTTCTAAAACTTCTATAGCCAATTCCATTTTTGCCATATTCCTCCAGATATTGTGGATAGTATGAACTAAGACATACTTATGTTTTATGCTAAAAACTATGTATTGTTTATAAACCTTCAATATAAAAGTCCTTCAAATTTAGAGGAGTTTATACAAAAATGCTTATGTTTAGGAAAAATAATAAGTGCATAGGTTTTATGATTGACCCAATTTTTATAACGACCAAGAAAGGACAGAAGATCCGGATCATCAGTCCTATTGACTATGATAGCATGGTAGCGGTTATAGATAAGCCTTACCTTGTTACGATATTCAACGTGGCTATGTGGACCGGGATGAGATACGAAGAGATCCGCAGGCTGTACGAACATCAGGAATGGGTGATTAGGGGACGTGGTGCGATCCACCTGAACCC
>JAURVW010000520.1 GCA_030655275.1 Solirubrobacteraceae bacterium | reverse complement strand
TCTGCGCCTTCGCCGCGCGCAACAACCCGAAGCGCGGCTTCCTGTTCGTCAGCAAGGTGCTGGGCAAGCACTGGCCGAGTCCGCCCGCGGAGATGCTGGCCGCGCACACGGCGCTCGCCGAACGCCTGCCGCCCGCGGGCGACCGGCCGGCGGTTTTCATCGGCATGGCCGAGACCGCGACCGGCCTCGCGCAGGGCGTGTTCGAGGCCCGGCTGAAGCGCCATGGCGAAGGCAGCGCGATCTACGTGCAGACGACGCGCTACCCGCTCGCCGGCGCCCGCATGCTGGCCTTCGAGGAGCGCCACAGCCACGCGCAGAACCTGCGCCTTCACCTGCCGGAATCGCCCGCGCTGCACGACGCGTTCATGAACGCACGCCCGCTGGTGCTGGTCGACGACGAGCTCTCCACCGGCAACACCTTCCTCGGGCTGATCGACGCGTACCGCCAGGCCAACCCGGCGCTGGAGCGCGTCTGCGCCGTGGCGTTGACGGACTTCATGGGCGCGTCGGGCCGGGCGCGTTTCGTCGCCGAAGCGGGTGTGGAGGAGGTGCAGGTGATCTCGCTGCTCTCGGGCGCGTTCAACTTCGAGCCCGACCCCACGTTCCGCGCCACGCCGCCGGCCGCGGCGCAGGCCACGGTGGGCTGCCGGCGCGCCTTCGTCGGCGACTACAGCGCGCGCCTCGGCACCGGTTCCTTGCTGCAGATGCCGCCGGCGCTGCTCGATCGCCTCACCGTGGAGTTGCCCGCGGGCGCACCGGTGCTGGTGCTCGGCTGCGGTGAATTCATGCACCCGTCGACCGTCCTCGGCCACGCGCTGGCGCAGCGCGGTCACGACGTGCGCGTGCAGTCGACGACGCGCTCGCCGATCCTGGTCGGTGCCGACATCCGCTGCAAGCTGACGCTCGAAGACCCGTACGGCGAGGCGATCCCGAACTACCTCTACAACGTCGACCCGCGCGACTACGGCGCGGTGCTGCTGTGCTGCGAGACGCCCGCGTCCGATGCGCTGGCCTGCACGCTGCGCCAGCTCGGCGCGCGCCCCATTGCGCTGCGCTCGGCGCGGCACTGGGAGTTCGCATGACGGCGCCGGGCGCGCCGCCACTGTTCGTCTTCGTCGACCTCGACGACTCGCTCTTCTCGAGCGCACGCAAGTGCGCGCCGGGCGAAGTGCTGCAGCCGGCGGCGCTGCTGAAGAACGGCGCCACCATCTCGTTCACGAACGCGCGCCAGCGCGCGTTGCTCGCCTGGCTCGACCGCGGCGCGACGCTGATCCCGGTGACCGCGCGCAGCGTCG
>JAURVW010000506.1 GCA_030655275.1 Solirubrobacteraceae bacterium | reverse complement strand
ACAGCGGAGCGCAGCGCGCCGCCAGGATATTGGTGAGCGGCAGGAGCGTCGCGTCATCGGCCGTGGCGACGTCCGCGATACTGATCACTTCGCGCAGGCGCAGATCCGCCAGAACGGTCGGGATACGCGCGGTGATCACATTGCGATCGTTCGCCGTCGCGGTCTGCCCCGCGCCAACGACGCCGAGCATCTCAAGCACGGACTGGCTGAGATCGAAGTCGCCGCTTGTACCGGTGCTGGTATCGAGTTGCCGAGCCTGACGGTGCAACGCCGCCTCGGCGAGGAGGGCCTCATCCTTCAGGGCCTTGCGAACGTCCGCTGGCAGGCCCCAGGCCATGGCGCAGGCCGAGGTCAGGATCACGGAGAGCTGCAGCAGGGTCGATGCGTCGGCATCGTTGGCCGAGGCGATCGAGATCACCTCGCGGTTGCGTAGGTCGGCCAGCACCGCACCGACGCGACCGGTGATGATGCTGCGATCTTTATCCGAGGCCGTGCGTCCGACGGCGACGGCGCCGAGGTTCTCCAACGTGACCTGGACGAGGTCGAACGTCCCGTTGGTGGCGACGCCCGTGTCGAACTGCCGGACCAGGCTATTCAACGCCCGCTCGGCGCCGCCGGCATCCTGACCCAACGCGGTCTGCGTCGCCGCATCGGCCCCGAAGGCGGAGGCGCAGCGCGCGACCAGGATGGTGGCCAGATGCGGGAGCATCGCCGCATCGGCCTGCGCCAGGGTCAGGAAGGTGGTGATCTCACGCGCGCGCAGATCCGCGAGCATGGGCGCGATGCGAGCGTTGACGACGCCACGGTCCTGCGCGGAGGGGGATTGCCCGGGCGAGACCACGCCCAGCGTCTCAAGAACGTGCTGGACGATATCGAAGGTCGCCGTAGCTGCCGTGGTCGAGAACTGCCGCGCCATGCCCTTGAGCATGGCCTCGGCTTCGGCCGCGACCTGCGCCAGCTCTGTGCGCTTCGTGCCGGAGATCCCGAACGGCGTCGCACAGGCGAACGTCAGGATGTCCGCCACGTACAGGAACACGGCGTCGTCGAGGGTATCGGCGTTCAGGCCGACGAACACCTCGCGACGGCCGAGCTCGGACAGCTTGGGGTCGACGCGAGCGTTGACCGTCTGGCGGTCCTCCACCGCAGCCGACTGGCCAGCCGCCAGCACGCCCAGGTTCTGGAGAACGAGCTCGATCAGATCCTGACGCGTGCGGGGCATGTTACTTCCCGGCCTTGGCAGCGGGCTTCGGGGCGGTTGCGGCGTCGAGGTCGGCGCGCACGGCGGCGAGATCGGCGGCCATGGCTTCGAGCTTCGCGTTCAGCTCGTCGCGCTCGACGACTGCGAACCCGCCGTCTTCCTGCGCCTTGGCAAGGAGGTCCTTCAGCGAAACGATCTCGCCAGCGGCAGCCTCAAGGCCGGCCTCGGCGTCCTCGATCTCACCGATCAGCCGCTCGTTCTCGGCCACGCCAGAGGAGATGAGGGCCTGCAGCCGATCAACCTCTGCCAGAACATGCGTGAGATCGTCGTTGTCGACGGGGAGAGGCGTGGGTTTGCCGAGACCATAATCATTGGCCGGCGGGAG
>JAURVW010000505.1 GCA_030655275.1 Solirubrobacteraceae bacterium | reverse complement strand
TCACGATCGGCGCGCGCGTGCGGATCCAGTCCCAGGTGTACGTGACGGCCGGGACGGTCGTCGAGGACGACGTGTTCATCGGCCCGGGCGCGTCGACCACGAACGACAACGCCGTCGGCCGCCCGGCCTCCGGCGAGGCGCTTCGCGGGCCCCGCATCGAGCGCGGCGCGCGCGTCGGCGGATCCGTCACGCTCACCCCGGGCGTGGTGATCGGCGCCGAGGCGTTCATCGGCGCCGGGTCGGTCGTCACGCGCGACATCCCGGCCGGAGCACGCGCCTACGGTGTGCCCGCACGGGTCGTCGGCGAGGTGCCGACGCAGGACCGCCTCGGCGACTGAGGGTCGCGCCGGGGCTCTCCTGACCGGTACGCTCCGCGGCGATGTTCTCGCCGTTCCTGTCCGCCTACCTGACCCTCGCGTCGATCACAGACCCGATCGTCGACTTCGCGGTCAACATCGTGGAGAAGGTCGGCCTCTTCGGCATCTTCATCATGATGACGCTGGAAAGCGCTTGTATTCCGATCCCGAGTGAGCCGACGATGATGCTTGCCGGCAAGCTCTCCTCCGACGGCGAGTACCCGTTCATCGCCGTCGTGCTCGTCGGCACGATCGCGAACGTGATCGGCTCCTGGATCGGTTACGCCATTGGCTACTTCGGTCGGTACGAGGCGCTCGAGAAGCACAAGTGGATCCACATGGATCCCAAGCAGATCGCCCGTACCGAGCAGTGGTTCGAGAAGTACGGACCGATCACGGTGTTCGGTACCCGACTCCTTCCGATCGTTCGTACCTTCATCTCCCTTCCGGCTGGCGCGGCCCGTATGCCGCTGTTGCAGTTCACGATCTACACGGCGGCGGGCTGCTTCATCTGGATGCTCGGCCTCACGTTCCTCGGCTACCAGCTCGGCGAGAACTGGGAGAAGGTCCAAGAGAAGATGCACTACTTCGACTACGTGATCGCGGCCGTGATCCTCGGGGCCATCGTCTATTACGGCCTCCGCTGG
>JAURVW010000498.1 GCA_030655275.1 Solirubrobacteraceae bacterium | reverse complement strand
ACGGTCGCTGGTTTCGGTTTCCTGCGCACGCGCAGTTAAGAGAACGGCGCGCTGGCGGCGGTAGGCGAGAACGAACTGAGGACACTTTCCCGTCGCAGCGACGGAGAAGCGTCCGCAGTTCACGCGGCGCTCGGTCAGTTGCGTCGAACTAGGGACACATTCCCGTCGCAGCGACGGAGAAGTGTCCGCGGTTCGCGGGTCGTCCGGTCAGCCGAGTTTGCGCTTGGCCCACCAGACGGCGGGTCGGAGCAGCTGGCGGGCCGGGGCGCGAAGCTCCGGGACGCGGTCGATGACGGCGGCCGGGTACGGACCGAAGCGGTAGTAGGCCCACGAGAATGCGCGGCCGACGGGGCGCACGCGCAGGCGCTCGTCGCGGTACTGCCGCAGGACGACGACCTCGGGCGCATCGAAGTCGCCGTGCGCGGCCGTCGCCACGTAACACCCGTCGAAGATCGATTCGACGATGCAGCAGCCCGTGTCGGCCGCCCGCTCGCGCGTCTTGTGCTTCTTCTTCTTGCGCCCGAACATCCGACTCCCTCACCTCACGACGATGTGGCGCGCAGTCTATGTGGCGCGTAGGCGCGCGTAGAAGGCGATGGGGCGGCCGCCTGCGCCGCGCCGGAGCGATGGGGCCCGACCCGATGATGGTCGCGGGCCGGGCCCCGTCACATCAGTTGAGGGAGACGCCACCGTCATCGCCGCCGCCGTCGCTGTCGCCGCCGCACGAGTGGCCGTAGCCGAAGCCCTGTCCGTGCTCGGTGTGTCCGGCGCCGCTCCGGCGGGTGTGTCCGTCGTCGACGACGGTTCCGCGAACCGGGACGGCGCCGGGCTGGCAGTGGGGTGCGGGCACGTGCGACGGCGTCGGGAGCGCGGCGGCCCCGGACGGCAGCGCCAGTGCGCCGGCGGCGAAGACGAGGAGCGAGAGCGGGCGAATGGAAGACACGGTGGTCCAATCGTGTTGCCGCGAGCGGCGGGTGGGACCGGCCCCGAGGGTCCGGACTGAGCGGTGGGTGGCGAGGCGCACGGATGGCGAACCATCGACGCGATCGGTCGCGGCGGCGTCGTCAGCCGTGTCCTCGGTCACTCATTCGACCAGTTGTTGGTTCTTCGCGAGCCGGCCCCACCGTCGCGGACCAACGGTCGATCACGACGTGGCCGACCGACCTGTCGCCGGTCGACGCATGTCGAGATCAGGCCTCGGCGCGGTGCGGCAGCTTCCAGTCGGGCCGCACGAAGTGGCAGGTGTAGCCGTTCGGGATGCGCTCGAGGTAATCCTGGTGCTCGGGCTCGGCCTCCCAGAAGTCGCCGGCCGGGGAGACCTTCGTGACGACCGGGCCGGGCCAGATGCCGGATGCGTCGACGTCGGCGATCGTGTCCTCGGCCACCTGCTTCTGTTCCTCGGAGGTGTAGAAGATCTCCGACCGGTAGCTCAGCCCGATGTCGTTGCCCTGACGGTTCAGCGTCGACGGGTCGTGGATCTGGAAGAAGAACTCCAGGATGTCGCGGTACGAGGTCTCGTCCGGGTCGAACACGATCTCGATGCCCTCGGCATGCGTGCCGTGATTGCGATACGTCGCGTTCGGAACGTCGCCGCCCGTGTAGCCCACGCGCGTCGAGATCACACCAGGCCGCCTACGGACCAGGTCCTGGACGCCCCAGAAGCATCCGCCCGCGAGGATCGCCGTCTCTGCCAACTCACTCATGGACATCAGGCTAGGAGGGTGCGACCGGCCAGACCTGAAGAGGCGGAGTCGATGGTGCGGCCGCCGAACCTGAGAGGGCGGAGTCGATGATGCGGCCGGCGTGCTGCGGTACCACGGCGACGCCGGCGTCCCGCGGGGCTGCCTGCTTGCTCCAAAACGACGAAAGCCCCGCTCTCGCAGGGCTTTCTCGACAATTCTCGGGGACGGGAGCGACGGGACTCGAACCCGCGACCTCCGGCGTGACAGGCCGGCGCTCTAACCAACTGAGCTACGCCCCCGGGCGTGTGCCGGCCCGGAAGTATTGCAGAGGGCGCGCGATCGGGCTTTGTCGCATGGGGTCGTGCGGACAGACGTCCATAGCCGCCCGATTTCTGGGGCGTTTCGCCGGCGCTCGCGTCGACCTGCCGTAGCCCGAAACGTCGCCGGTCATCGCCGGCGTTTCGCCGGCGCTCGCGTCGACGTGCCGCAGGCCGCTCAGCTGTCCTGCTCGGCCTTGGTGGCCGCCCGGTCTGCGTGGCCGAGGACGAGGTCGGGGGCGATCACGTCACGGACGCGTCGCTTCAGATCGACGATGTCGGGAAAGCCGCCGTCGGTCTTGCGGTCCCAGACCAGGGCGGTGCCGTCGTCGATACGCCGGTCGGCAGGGGCGGCCGCAGCCCCGGAACCCGTCGCCGCGATGCTGAAGATGCCCCCGGTGCCGGGGCGCAGGGCGACCTCGCCGACCTCCGTTGCGAACGTCTGCAAGAGCTCGCCGGCCATCCACGATGCGCGCAGCAGCCAGTTGCACTGCGTGCAGTAGGTGATCGTGACCTTCGGCGCCGACTCGTCCATGCCCCGAGTCTGACGCGTCGCCGACACCCGATCGCCGAATGCAGCACGACGCCGAGCAAGGCCGTAGCGGGACGAACGGTCAATTTCACCACCTACAACGCCACAAACCGGCCGCTCACCGCCCCCAGGCCCGCCGACGCCGCAACCCGCTCACTGCCCCCGAGGCCCGCCGACGCCGCAACCGCCGCCCACCCACGCCCAGCTCCTTGTGTGCGCGCCGTCCGCAACTCGCCTGGGCCCCTCGGGTTTCCACTCCCATCAGGCGACGCGCGTCTCGCGCCGCCACCCAGCAGCACAAGGACCCGATCTCATGCAGCACCGACTCTCCACCCGCGCGGCCGCCGTCGCCATGGCCAGCTTCGCGCTGGGCACCGCCTCGGCCCAGGCCGCGACCATCACCGGCACCGATCGCGGCGAGCGACTGCGCGGCACCGGCGTCGTCGACACGATCAGCGCCGGCTCCGGCTCCGACGTCCTCCTGGGCCTCGCCGGCGACGACATCCTCGACGGCCAGGACGGCCGCGACGCGATCTGGTCGGGCCCCGGCAACGACCGCGCCACCGGCGGCAACGGCCAGGACGTGCTCTTCGGCGGCCTCGGCGACGACAACCTCAGCGGCGAGAACGGCAACGATCGCGTCGTCGGCAACGAGGGCAACGACACGCTCGAGCTCGGCGACGGCAACGATCGCGCGTCCGGTGGCCAGGGCAACGACGTCGTGAACGGCGGGACCGGCAACGACCGGATCTTCGCGAACGCGGGAGCCGACGTGATCACCGGCGGCGACGGCAACGACGACCTCTGGGCGATGGCCCGCGTCGACGCCACCACCGACGGCAACACGACGGTCGACCGCCTCGACGGCGGCGCCGGCAACGACCGCTTCCACACGCGCGACGGCGAAGCCGACCTCATCACCTGCGGCGAGGGCAAGGACCGCGCCGACCTCGACTTCGTCGACGTGATCACCGACGCCACGCCGGACAACCCGAATGGATCCTGCGAGAAGGTGTTCCGCAAGGCACCCAAGTCCAAGGACG
Organism: Solirubrobacteraceae bacterium; assembly: GCA_030655275.1. Taxonomy (GTDB): domain Bacteria; phylum Actinomycetota; class Thermoleophilia; order Solirubrobacterales; family Solirubrobacteraceae; genus JAGIBJ01. Next base: position 2,631 of record JAURVW010000498.1, on the reverse strand, counting down.
ACGGCGAGAACTCCTCCGGCGACAAGGCCCCGGCCGAGCCGAAGAAGCTCAGCGACGCCGCCCCGCTCCAGGTCTAGACCCACGGCGCTGGCCGCGCGAGCGCCGGCGCCACCCAACCGTCCCTGACGCCGCCGGGTCACCCCGGCGGCGAGGCAGCCCTCCCTGGAGGACCTGGGTTTGCCCCGTGTCAGGGCCTCGCCGCGGAGGCGTGGAACGCCACGAGCGTCCACCCCTCCGCCAGGCGCCAGGTCCGGGTGTGTCGTTCCCTGGAGGTGAACGGCGCACCCGCCTCGGCGCCCTCGACCCGCACGGTCAGCACCGCCAGCCCGAGCTCACTCATCACGCGCACGCGGCTGCGCTCCACCTCGATCGTCGTCACCCGGCGACGCCCGGACCGATATGCGTCCACCACGTCCCACTTGCCCGACACCTCGCCGTCGACGCCCGTGACCGAGATCTCGTCGTCGAGCAGCGCCTCGAGCGCGGCCGCGTCGGCCTCCAGAAAGGCTCGCATCAACGCATCCTCGGCCTCCTGCAGGTCGTCGGTCGAATGGGGTACCCGCGGCACCGGACCAGGCTGCCACGCCGCGCGGCCGCCCGCCACCCCACCGCACTCGAGCCCGATCGCGCCGCTCGGGGTCAAGCCCGGCAGCCCTCGGCTCGATAACAGAGGTGACGAGCCAGCCACGCGCCTCCCGTCTGCCGATCCGATGACCCAGTTCTCCTCCAACTCCTCGTACCTGCGACAGATCCGCGCTGCCCACGAGCGGCGGGTCCGCCAGGTGCAGCACGACAACGACCGCGACCGCATCCTCCACGCCCGCATCGTCAAGGCCGGCCTCGACCCGGCCGACCCGGACAGCCCCGAGCTCGCCGCGCGCTTCCTCTTCAGGGACACGTGCCTGCGCAACGCGACCATCGTGCTCCAGGACGATCGTCTCTGGATCGGGGAAGGCGAGCGCGGCAACAGCGCCAAGCACCAGGCCGGTTTCGGCCTCGAAGCGATGCAGGCCTGCGTGCAGGCATGGGACGGCGAGCACCTCTGGAACGACGCCCACCCCGATCCTCGCGTGATGATCTCCGTACGCGACTGGCTCGAGCCGATCGAGCGCTGGAGCTGGGACGTGCGCCGCACCGGCTCGGTGCCGACCGGCCAGCCGTCCTTCTGGTGAGCTGAACCCGCCGCGTCAGCGGCGGTCGAACATCCGCGAGAGGGCCTCGCCGACGAGCGTCCGCACGACGGCGGCATTGCGCTGCACGTGCGAGCGCATGAATGCGGCGGCCGCATCGGCGTCGCCGTCCAGGATGGCGCCGAGGATCTCGAGATGCTCGTCGACGGTCGCGTCGATCCGCTCCTCGATCGTGAAGCCCTGGATCCGCAGCACGTGGATGCGGTCGGTGATCTCGGCGAGGTAGTGGGCGGCGGTCTCGTTGCCGCCGGCCTCCGCGATGCCGATGTGGAAGCGCTCGTCGGCCTGGACGAACTCGTGCTGCTCGTCCGGCGGCGTCTCCTTGATCTCCTGGCGCCGGGAGCCGAGCTCCTCCCATTCGGCCTTCAGCGCGGCGAGCCTGACGGGGTCGCCGTCGAGCGTCGCCCGGCGGACGGTGAGGTCCTCCAGCGCAAGGCGCACGTCGTAGTACTCGTGCATCGTGCGCACGTCCGGCACGCGCGGCGTGAGCCCACCGGAGGCATCGCGCACGAGGTGGCCATCGCCCTCGAGGCGGCGCATCGCCTCACGCACAGGCGTGCGACTGGTCTCGAACTCCTCGGCGAGCCGCTGCTCGACGAGACGCACGCCCGCCGGGAGGTCGCCACGGAGCACCTGGTTGCGAAGCCCCTGATAGACGCGCTCGGCATGCGGCGGGTTCCCGCCCCGGCTGCCCCGGCCTGTCGGTTCACTCGCTCGAGAAGGATTCGTCAAGACCTCACGCACCCTATCGATGAGGTTCTGCGCCATCCGGCCATCGACACGCGCGAGCCGGAACGGGCCGCCCGAGGCCGACCACCGCGAGTCGCCCCGTAGCCGAGTCGCACCGGAAACCGGACGCGCCTGTTCCTTTTTCGTTCATCGGAGCGTCACTGGCCGGTAATTCCGCGCACATAGTTTCGCTCCATGACCAACACATTCGGCACGCCTCGGTACGTGTCCATCTTCGCAACGGCCGCCGCACTCGCTGCCGCCGCCTGGGCCGCTCCGGCCGCCTCCGCAGCCCCCGCCCAGCAGGCCTTCGCGCTCTCGAACGGCAACCTCGTCACGTTCGACCCGGCCGCGCCGGCGACGACCACGAGCAAGCCCATCACCGGCGTCACCGCCGGTGAGACGCTCGTCGGCCTCGACGTGCGCCCGCAGAACGGCCAGCTCTACGCCCTCGGCGTGAACGCGGGCGCCGACACCGCCACGCTCTACGTGGTCGGCCGCACCACCGGTGTCGCCGGAGTCGTCGGCGCTGCGCCGTCGAGCATCGCGTTCGTCCCCGGCATCTTCGGCACCACCGACCTGCCTGAGGGCGACTACGGTTTCGACTTCAACCCGACGGTCGACCGGATCCGCGTCACCACCGCCTCCGGCCTCAACTTCCGCGTGAACCCGGTCACCGGCGGCGCGGTCGACGGCGACAACGGCGGCGGCA
>JAURVW010000496.1 GCA_030655275.1 Solirubrobacteraceae bacterium | reverse complement strand
CTCCTCGACCTGCGCGCCCGCGTGCTGGCGCAGATCGAACCGAAGCTCACCCTGGTGGCGCTGCTGCAGGCGGTGGTCTCGACCGGGCCGAGCGCCTCGCCCGCCGTGCGCGCGGGCCCGATGCCGATCGACACCGTGATGGCCGCCCCGCGCTTCGACCAGCCGATGTACGCGCCGCTGCGCGACCTCTCGCCCGAATTGCTGCTGCCCGGCCTCGAGCGCGTCACGGCCAACAGCGTGCTCGGTCTGGCGACCAACCGGCGCTTCGTCGAGGCCTACCTGGTCGGCCTGAACGTCGAGATGGGGCGCGAACTGCTCTGGCGCGGCTTCCCGACCGACCAGCGCGGCACCTGCTTCGCGCACTTCTGGGACAGCGCCGCCGCCTCGGCGCCGCGCCCCGACATCGAACCGCTGCACCGCTGGGGCACGCGCCCGCTGGGCGATGCCGAGGGCGCGCCGGCGCGCGAGCAATTCGTGATGCTGATGCGCAGCGCGCTGCTGCGGCGCTACCCCGGCGCGGTGATCTACGCCGCCAAGGCCGAATGGCGCGGCGACCGCCGCGTGCCGAGCACGCAGCCGCAGGACGAAGTGCATCCGTCCTTCCGCGGCTCGGTCGAGCCCGACGTGAGCTTCTTCGGTTTCGACCTGACGGTGAAACAGGCCGTCGGCACCCCCGGCGACGCCAGCGGGCCGAGCGGCGACGAGGGCTGGTTCATCGTCCTGCAGGAGCAGCCGGGCGAGCCGCGTTTCGGCTTCGACCTGGGCGCGGCGCCGAGCGGCGCCAGCCACGTGCGCATCGGCGACGCGGCGCCGCCCGGCCTGCCGTTGCCGGCGGGTCTCGCCTGGGGGCGCAACGCGGCGCACATGGCCGGCATCACGCGGCAGTTGCCGATGCGGATCGCGATCCATGCGTCGCAGTTCATCGCGAGGCCGCTGCCATGACGTCGCGCGTTGTCGAGCATGGCGCGGGGCCCGAGAACGCTCGCAGCGCCGCCGGTCC
>JAURVW010000494.1 GCA_030655275.1 Solirubrobacteraceae bacterium | reverse complement strand
ATCGTCGAGCGCGGCCAGCGCCCCTTCCTGCACGTGCTCGCCGACAACGCGCCGGCAATCGGCCTCTACGAACGGCTCGGCTTCACGACCCGCGCGCTGCTGCAGCTCACGATCCTGCGCAAGCGCCCCGGCGCCTGAGGACCGATCAGCGCCGCGCGGCCCAGGCGGCGACGATCGCGCGGTGCGACGGCACGTTGCCGAGGAAGGTCTCGCGTTCGGCGGCCGCGAGCGGCTCGGCGCGCTGCATCAGCAGTTCGTGGCCGCGCTGCAGGAATTCGCCGGCGCGTGGCGCGCCGCCTGCGGCGAGCACCTGGTGGCAGGTGAGGTAGATCCAGAGCGGGTCTTCGGTGCCGTCGACCGTGCCGCCGGCGTCGAAGTGCGCGACGACGTCGGCGATCAGGTGCATCGCCTCGACCACCGAATCGCGCGCCAGCGCGAGCCGCGCGAGGCCGGAGATCGGTTCGGGCGGCATCGTCGGGCGGCCGATCTCGTGGTAGATCGCGACCGATTCGCGGTAACAGGTGGCGGCCTCGTCGAGCTGGCCGAGCGCGGCGTGGGCGTGGCCGCGGGTGCTGAGCAGACTGGCCTGCAGGTCGGGGTCTTTGAGCTGCTGCGCGGCGGTGCGCGCCTCGTTCGAGAGTTCGATCGCGGCGGCCGCGTCACCCCGCAGGAAGGTGATGTGGGCCATGTTGCAGAGCAGGTAGGCGTCGGCCATGCGCTGGCCGATCTCGCGGCAGATGACCCGGCCGGTCTGCAGCAGCTTGAACGCGAGTTCGTAGTTGCCGAGCACGTATTCGATCTCGCCGAGGTTGTTGGTGAGGCCGCTCTCGACATTGCGGTCGCCGATCGCGCGGGCGATGTCGAGCGCCTCGCGGTAGTGGCCGCGGGCGGTGCCGTAATCGCCACGCTGGAACGAGAGGTTGCCGAGCTGCGCGAGCGTCGTGCTTTCGATGCGGCGTTCTCCGACCTCGCGCGCGAGGGCGAGCGACTGTTCGATCTGGCTCTTCGCCCCGGCGTAATCGCCCTGGAACTGCAGCGCGCGCCCCCAGTTGAACCGTGCATGGAGGGCGGCACCGGGGTCCCCGGCCGCCTCGGCGCACGCGACCGCGCGGGCCGCCGCCGCGCACGCGCCCGGGTAGTCACCGGTGATCAGAGCATTCGAAGCGCGCAATCCGGCCGCGCGGGCGCGGTGCACGTCGTCGAGCCGTTCGGCGAGCGCTTCCAGCGCCGCCACGTCCTCGGCCTGCTCGGCCCGCCGGCCGGTGTTGCTGAGCACGCTGCGACGCGTCAGCAGCAGCGCGAAGCGCGTCTCCGCGTCCTCGGGCGCGACGAGCGCGAGTGCACGGCCGAGGTAGTCGAGCGCGGCATCGCTGGCGTAGCTCTTGGCCGCATCCTCGCCCGCCTTGCGCAGGTAGGCGACGGCGTTGAGGCTGTCGCCGGCCTTCTCGTAGTGGTCGGCGATCAGGCCGAAATACTCGCTCGCGCGGTCGCCGCTGCGCACCACCAGCCAATCGGCGGTCTGGCGATGCTGCTCGCGCTTGTCGCGCTTCAGGACGCTGTCGTAGGTGACCTGGTGCAGCACGTGGTGCTTGAAGACGAACTCGTGCGTGCCCTCGAACGCGCTGGTCTCGCGGCCGTAGGTGAGCTCGCGCCGCGTCAGGCCGTCGAGCGCCTCGGGCGCGGCGGCG
>JAURVW010000493.1 GCA_030655275.1 Solirubrobacteraceae bacterium | reverse complement strand
CGGGCACCGCCCGGATTCACGATGAAGGCGGGTCGGTGGAGACCATGCAAGCGGATGTCGGCCTCGGGGTCAAGGGATCGGATGCGTATCGTCCGGAATTGCTCACGGCGTGTTGCGCCTCGACGTCGGTTCAATTGCCCTGAAGCCGCGGAAAACAGGGGATTATCGCGATCGTCGGTGGTCGTGCAGATTTTACAGCTCGGTAACACGGCGGGGTGATCCGGATCGTATCCGTGCGTCGTCAGGGCGTCGAGACGCGGAGGACCGCGCACAGCAGCTCGACCCGCTCGATCAGTGACGAGACCAGGAAGTGCTCGTCCCTGGCGTGCGCGCCGCCACCGCGGGGGCCGAATCCGTCGACCGTCGGGATGCCGCGGCTGCCGAGCAGGTTCGTGTCTCCCGCGCCCGCGGCCGGGCGTCCGGCGACCTGCTGGCCGACGGCTCGCCCCGCCACGGAGATCTGTTCGAGAAGCAGGGCGTCGGCGGGCGACGGCTGCCACGCCGGCCGGGAACTGAGGACGTCGACGGCGAGTCGAGCGCGGGCGCGTATCGGGCTCAGTGCGGTCAGCGCGTCGAGGACCTGCCGCTCGGTCGCGGCGTCGGTGAACCGCAGACCCACCTCCGCCTCGGCATGCGCGGGGACGACATTCGCCCTCGTCCCCCCCGAGATCGTGCCGACGTTGTAGAGGACCGGGCCGGGAAGCGCAGGGTCGGAGGTGATCGCCCGCACCCGCACCAGCTGATCGACGAGCTCCTCGATCGCGGAGACGCCGTCGTCCGGGTCGAGAGCGGCATGCGCGGCCTTGCCCTCGACCGACAGCCGCACCCGAGTGCTTCCGCGCCGACCCACCTTCAGTGACCCGTCCGGGTGCGGGGACTCGAACCCGATGGCGCCGGCGACACCGTCCGCGCGCTCGAGGAGCAGGGGTGAGGACAGGGGCGAGCCGACCTCCTCGTCGCAGACCAGCACGATCCGCACGGCTCGGCGCTCTGTCGGCGGCAGATCCTTCATCCGCCGCAGAGCCTCGAGCATCACGACGATGCCGGCCTTCATGTCGTAGGTGCCGGGCCCGCG
>JAURVW010000491.1 GCA_030655275.1 Solirubrobacteraceae bacterium | reverse complement strand
GCCCACGACTCCGCCGAGGAGATCGTCGCCGCGCTGCAGGCGAACGGCGAGAAGGCCGCGAAGGTCTCGGCGCTCGGCATCCTCTCGAAGTCGCCGACCTCGGTGAAGGTCGCGCTGCGCGGCCTGCGCGAGGCGCGCGACATGGCGTCGCTGGAGGACGCCCTGCAGCAGGAGCTGCGGATCTCCTGCGGCTTCCTGACGCACCCCGACTTCGTCGAGGGCGTCCGGGCGCAGGTCATCGACAAGGACCGCAAGCCGCAGTGGAGCCCCACGAAGCTCGAGGAGGTCGACGGCGCGACCGTCGACGGGTTCTTCGCCTCGCTGGGTGAGCACGACCTGGATCTCGACACGGACGGAGCGCGCAACTGATGAGCACGGACAAGACCCCCGCAGACACCACCATCGGGTTCGTCGGCCTCGGCCACATGGGCGGCCCGATGGCGATCAACCTCGCCAAGGCCGGCTACACGGTCCACGGCTTCGACCTGGTCCCCGAGGCCGTCGAGAAGGCCAAGGCCGAGGGCGTCATCCCGGTCGAGTCGGTCGCGAAGGCCGCCTCCGGCGCGGACGTCGTCATCACGTCGCTGCCCAACGGCGGGCTCGTGCAGAAGGTCTACGGCGGCGACGAGGGCGTGCTGAAGAACGCGCCCGAGGGCGCGCTGCTGATCGACACGTCGACCATCGACGTGGACGAGGCCCGCGGCTCCGCGACCGACGCCGAGGCCGCCGGTCTGCGTCACCTCGACGCCCCCGTCTCCGGCGGCGTCGTCGGCGCGACCAAGGGCACGCTGGCCTTCATGGTCGGCGGGCGCGAGGACGTCTTCGCCGCCGCCGCGCCGTACTTCGACGTGATGGGCGCCAAGGCCGTGCACTGCGGCGACTCCGGTGCCGGCCAGGCCGTGAAGCTCTGCAACAACATGCTGCTGGCCATCCACCAGATCGGTGTCGGCGAGGCGTTCGCGCTGGCCGAGAAGCTCGGCGTGCAGGACCAGGTCTTCTACGACGTGGCGTCCGCCGCGACGGTCACCTGCTGGGCCCTGAACGTCAACTGCCCGGTGCCCG
>JAURVW010000483.1 GCA_030655275.1 Solirubrobacteraceae bacterium | reverse complement strand
CGCGGGCGCAGCAGCGTGAGCTCGGCGGCTGCGGCGTGGGCGCAGGCCTGCGGCGTGCCGGGCGCGACCTTGCCGTGGATCTCGGCGGCGAGTGCGGCGAGCGGATCGGTGGCGCCTGAGCGGGCACGAGCCGCGGCCTTGAGACGTGCGGGGGCGTGGGGAGAACTCGGATGCATGTGGTCCTCAGTGATATGGGAGCAACGGCCGGTCGTGACGAGCACGACTGGTCACGCGAGCGTATGGACGCCCGAGCACCCTGCCTTTGGACAACGGTCCAAAGAACGACCGGGCGGTTGGGACGAGGGCGCGGAACGCGTGTCGGGAGCGTCGCGTCCAGCGCTGCCCGGGCGACGAGTGACCGCCGCCCGCTGGCCGTCCCTGACCGCCATTCGCCGGGGCATCGGAGGGGCGAAGCTCTCTACTGCAGGCATGCCGCATGCCACGACCGACAAAGACCGTTCCGTGATCGCCAAGTACGTGCTGGAGGCGCACGGCAAGGAGCGTCAGCTCGAGACGGCGCTGCAGGCGCAGATCGCCGGCGCCAAGCTGCCGGAGCTGCAGACCGCGCTCGTCGACCATCTCGAGGTCACGCGCCGCCAGATCAAGGACCTGGAGTCGCGCCTCTCGGAGCTCGGTGAGGACACCGGTGGGCTGCCCGGTCCGGCGAAGGTCGTCGAGGCCGCGGCAGGACTCGCGTCGACCGTTGCCAACAAGTCGCTCGCCGCCGCCAAGGGCCCGGTGCAGCTGCTGCGCGGCACGAGCCCGGCCGACAACGAGCTGCGCAACGTGCGCGATTGCTACTGGAACGAGGCCGAGGAGATCGCCCACTACCGCGTGATCGAGACGATCGCCACGCAGCTCGGCGACACGCCGACGGCCCGCCTCGCCCGCAAGCACCGCGAGGAGGAAGAGGCGATGCAGGCCACGCTCGAGGAGCTCCTGCCGACCATCACCCGCATCGTTGCCGAGACCGAGGGCGACCTGCCGGCGAAGAGCTGACCGACCGACACAGCGGGCGGCTGAACCATCGGCATCGGACTGCCGCCTGCGCTACGGCCCGGCCGCCAGCGTGAAGGTCCACGTCGACGTGTAGTTCCCCACGCGCGCGCGAGCAGGCACGCGTAGATGGAGGTTGAGCGTGAGGTCGACCGGTCCGCTGCCCGTCCCGATCGCGGCGTTGTAGACCTTGCTGGCCGCCGGGGCGATGCCCGGGAGCGCCGGAACGGTGAGGGGATAGCCGGAGATGAGGTTGGTCGGCGCGACGCAGGCGTCGTCGCTCGACGGCGCCACGCCCATGAGCCGGACGGCGTCGTCCGGCAGATAGTTGGAGCCGCTCTGGAAGGCGGTCGAGGTGGTGGAGAGATTCCAGCCGGTGGAGATGGCGCGCTGGTCGTCGATCCGGATGGTCGGCGTGGCGATGCGGGTCTGGTCGACGCCGGAGAGGACCGTCGTCGGAAAGCTGATCGCCGACGGCGGGGTCATGGTGAGCCCGCCCGCGTTGCAGCTCGGCGCGGGATTGAGCACGAAGGTCTGGGCGACGTTCGACGTGCCGCCCGAACGCGTCGCGGTGCGCGTCGCGACCGCGCCCACGCCGGTGGCCTCGTAGGCGCTGGCCATGCCGACGCTGCCGACGTTGCGATCGCACGCCTCCGTGAGGCCGGCGGCGAACGTGACGGAGACGTTGTCGCCGCTCGTGATCGTCGAGTACCGCATGCTTCCGGCCGTCGTGCCCGTCGCCCCCGGCAGCGTGACGGCGGCCGCGGTGCCGTTCGTCGTTTGCCGCGCATCGGCGAACGGGGTCGTCGGGTTCACGCCCGAGAAGGAGACGATGCCGCCGGCCATCGAACCGCCGCCGGACGGCCCGCCGAACACGTACGACCCGGGCTCGGAGGCCGTCGCCCACTTGTACCAGGTGACCGAGCTCGCGCCGTCGTTGAGGTACTCCGTCCAACCGGACGGCCCTGAGGAGGCGGAGTAGAACCCCGAGGTGCGCACCGTCGCGATCATCAGGTCGCCCATGACCGTGCCGGCGGGCTTGGTGATCGTCATCTCGTACGGCGGCCAGAACGCGATGCTGAAGGCGTTGCAGGCGACGGCTCGCACGCCGACGGCGGCCGTCGCCGGCGGCGCGAGGGCGACGAGGACGAGGGCGGCCGTGGCCGCGAGGAGCGAAGCGAGGGAGCGCAGTCTGGACATCGGCCGGAGCCAAGGGGGGGACGGGTGGGGGGCCCGTCCTTGGGTATCGGAACGCATGCTGTCCACTTGACCTCGGGAGGACCGACGACGGACGCGCAGAGGCCGCCGATGCGCCTGGTCCAGGTGTGGTGCCCGCTCCGGATGGCCGTCGGGGAGCCGGGCGACGTGTCGACACCTGGCCAACTTGTCTGCGCTGACTTCAATTTCGGGGCGGGCCCGCCGATCTGTCGTCCATGAAGCGCACCGGTCTCACGGCCGTCGACCTCGTCCCCCTCGGCGAGCGCATGCGGATGATCTCCGCGTTCCGGGCAGCCGCCGTCGTCGTCATCCTCATCTCCTGGCTGGCCGTGCCGTCGACCCGCGGGGTCTCGTTCCAGGTCACCGCCATCGCCGGCATGGGCTACCTCGCGGCGACGCTCCTCGTCGAGGCGATCTGGCGCCGCTCCGACGCTCCGGCCCGCTTCCTCTTCGGCGTGATCGCGATGTCGGACAGTCTCTTCCTCGCCTGGGCCTCCTACGGCTCGGCCGGGCTCGACACGCCCCTGCGCTATCTCGTGCTCCTGCAGCTGATCACGGTCTCGCTGCTCGCCTCGTTCCGCACCGGCCTCAAGCTCGCGATGTTCAACTCGTGGCTCCTGCTCTGTGCCGTCTACGCGACGGAGACCGGCGCGGTCGATGCTCTGGGAGGCGAGAAGGTCGTCTTCGGCGACGACGCCTACCTGCGCGTCGCGGTCGAGGTCATCATCTACTTCCTGGTCACCGTCGTGACCACCAGCTTCGCCGCGATCAACGAGCGCGAACTGCGCCGCCGCCGGTACGACCTCGAGGAGCTCGCCCGGTTCGCCCTCGGGCTCGAGCAGGCCGAATCCCCGGCCGACGTGGCCGAGACGCTGCTCGAAGGCGTCTCGGAGATCTACGGCTGTGAGCCCTCCGTCGTCGTGCGGCTCGAGAAGGACGGCATCCTGCACTCCCTCGCCAGTCGCGGCCTGCTGCGCCGCGTGCCCGGCGAGGACATGGAAGCCGACCTCAAGTCTGCCCGCTTCACGCTCCAGGACGAGGCCCCGGTGATCGCGAAGGCGATGCAGGACGACCAGACGATGCTCGTGCGGGGCGCCGGCACCCAGGGCGACAAGATCCTCGCGGAGTTCGCGCCCGACGCCAACGTGGCGATCCTGCCGCTGCGCGGCCCGCACGGCGGCGTCGTCGGCGTGATGGTGGCCGAGCACCCGGCCCGTCGCGGCTCCCGCATCGAGCGCCGCGTGCTCACGATGATGGAGCGCTTCGCCTCCCACGGCTCCCTCGCGCTCGAGAACGCCCGACTGCTCGAGGAGGTGCGTGCCCTGTCGATCACCGACCCGCTCACCGGCCTCGCGAACCGCCGTCACCTCGACGCCGTGCTCGATCGCGCCTGCGCCCAGGTGGCCAAGGGCCACGGCACGCTCAGCGTGATGATGATCGACATCGACCACTTCAAGAAGCTCAACGACACGCACGGCCACCAGGCCGGCGACGACGTGCTGAAGCTGGTGGCCAAGACGCTCGAGCGCGACCTGCGCGCCGGCGACCTCGCGGCCCGGTACGGCGGCGAGGAGTTCACGATCGTGATGCCGGGTGCGACCGGCCCGGCCGTCGAGCAGGCCGCCGAGCGCCTGCGCGACGCGATCACCCGCCTTCCCCATCCGATCCCGGTCACGATCTCCGTCGGCGTCGCCTGGGCTCCGGTCCACGGCATCGACCGCGAGACGATCACGAAGGCCGCCGACCACGCGCTCTACGCGGCGAAGACCGGCGGCCGCAACCGCGTCGCCCTCGCGGTGGTCCCGGATCTCGTCGCCGCCCGTCGGGCCTAGCCCGAGGTCCGGCATCGGCACTCGCCCACCCATGCTGCGGTTCGTCCACACCCTCGTCGCCGCGTTCGTCCTCTCGATCGCGGCACTGGTCGCTGCTGCTCCGGCGCAGGCGCAGGTCGCCGGAGGCGTCGGCTACCGGGTCGCCCAGGAGGCCGGCTCCCAGCTCGAGGCCGGCTATCTCACGCTCACGGTGAACGCGGGCCAGACCTCCTCCGGCTTCTTCTTCATGACGAACACCGCGAAGCCGACCGCGCAGATGCGGATCTACTCGGCGGACGGTCTCACCGGCAACACCACCGGCGTGGTCTACGGCAGCGCCGGCGATCCGCTCGCGGAGGCCGGCAGCTGGCTCACGCCGAGCATCCGCAGTGCCGTGCTCACGGGCGAGTCCGAGCGGCGCATCGACTTCTCCGTCCGCGTCCCGCCGGGCGCCTCGGCCGGCGACCACGTCGGCTCCATCGTGCTCGAGCAGAACGGCAAGACGTCGGCGACGGTCTCGCAGGTGGTGCGCAACGTCGTGCCGATCCGCATCGTCGTCCCCGGCGCGCCCGGGCCCCAGATCGTGGTGCGCTCGGCGAAGATCGACGGCCTGCCCGGCACCACGCTGCCGGCCGTGATCGTGGGCCTTCGCAACACCGGTCCGCGACTCTGCGCGCCGATCCTCTCCGTCAGCCTGCGCGGGCCGAGCGAGAAGGGCCGCGAGGTGAGCCGCCAGCTCGACACCATCCTCCCCGGCGATCGCGTGCCCTACCCGCTGCCCTGGCCGCGCACCATCGAGCCCGGCAGCTACGTCGCCCGCGTGACGTCGTCGGGCTGCGGCACCACCGAGTCGATCACCGTCGAGGTGCAGGCGCCCGACCTCAGCGTGAGCGGCGCCGGCGCCGGTGGCGGCTCCACGCCCGGCCCCTCGGTCGTGACCGACGCCCAGCCGGGCGACAGCATCTATCGCGCCGGCGACGGCAAGCCTTCCGGTGGCGCGGGCAAGGGCTCCGGCAACGGCAAGGGCAAGGGGAATGAACGGCAGGAGCGCGGCGCCCGCGGCGGCG
>JAURVW010000473.1 GCA_030655275.1 Solirubrobacteraceae bacterium | reverse complement strand
CGCCGCCGGAGAGGTGCCGGCGACGAGTCGCTCGGTCCACGCCTTCGGATGGAGCACGTTCCACCAGCGCACGCCGCCGACGTGGCTGTGGGCACCCGGGCCCGCGCCCCACCAGTTCCCGCCGCGCCAGTACCCGAGGTTGTGCTGGCAGTAGGAGGCCGCGTCGACGGCCCAGGAGCACGTCTCGTACCAGTGCATCCCGGCGTCGGCGAGCACGCGTTCGGCGGTCTCGAAGCGGTCGACGATCACGTCCTCGCCGGGCACCTCGAGCTTGCCGCGCCGCACCTGCGCCGCGAGCTTCGTGCCCGGCTCCACGATCAGCGAGTAGGTGCTGACGTGGTTGGGCTCGGCCTCGATCGCGGCCCTCAGGGAGGTCTCCCAGTCGGCGGCGGTCTCGCCGGGGGTGCCGTAGATCAGGTCGACGCTCACTTGCTCGAAGCCGGCCTCCCGCGCCTCGCGGGCGGCCGCGACCGCGCGCCCCGGCGAGTGGACGCGGTCGAGGGTGGCGAGCACCGACGGCACCGCGCTCTGCATCCCGAGCGAGAGCCGCGTGAACCCGGCCTCGCGGAGCGTGGCGAGCGACCGCGGATCGACCGACTCCGGGTTGGCCTCCGTCGTGACCTCGGCGTCGCTCGCCAGGCCGATGATCGAGCGGACGCCCTCGAGCAGGCGCACGAGCTCGTCGGCCGGGAGAAGGGTGGGCGTACCGCCGCCGAAGAAGAGGGTGGAGGCGAGCGGCCGATCGTCGCCGAGGACGCCTTGCGCGAGGGTGAGTTCGCGCAGCACCGCATCGACGTAGCCGGCCGTGGCCGAGCCGCTCTCGCCCGCGACGTACGTGTTGAAGTCGCAGTAGCCGCAGCGCGTCGCGCAAAATGGGACGTGGATGTAGACCCCGAACGGCGCGCCCTGAAGGCGGGTGGTGGCCGAGGCGGGGAGGGCGCCGTCGGCGGGTGCGGGGTCGCCGTCGGGAAGTCTGGCCATCGGTCTGCAACAGGGTAGTCATGTGCGCGCCAGGGGCAGATTCGAGGCCTGTGTGACCACTTTGTACGACACGGAGCGTGCCAAATGCTTGGATGCCCTCCACATCCGCAGTGCGATCTGCGAAGGTGCCCCGCCCCCTGGCGCTTCGGCGCCATCCCACCCAGGCGTCCCCGCGTCTGTCCCCACCCCTGAATTCAGTGCGTCCCGCACTGGGAGACCCCATGCCCGACTTCGTCCGCGCGCGCCCCCTTGGCGCGCGGAACCCCCTGGTGCGCGCCTTTGCGTTCGCCCTCCTCGCCTGCGCGCTGCTCCTCACCGCGCTGGCTCCGACCAACGCCAGGGCTGAAGGCCCCGAGCTGATCCCCTACTCCGAGACGATCGAGGGCGAGCCCGACTACCGGATGGCTGCCGGCGGCCCGACCTGCATGATCAAGCAGAACGGCTACGCCGTCTGCGTCGGCCTTCCCGATTGGGCCTCGAACGTCCCGGCAGATCTCGGCAAGCCGAAGGGCCTGGCCGTCGGTCAGCTCGGCGCCTGCGGGATCAAGCAGGACAACACCCTCCGCTGCTTCGGTAACAACACCTACGGCGAGAACAACGTGCCGGCCAACGTCGGCGCCGTGAAGCAGGTCGCCTATGGCCGCATCCACGTCTGCGCGATTCGCTCCTCCGATCGCAACGTCGTCTGCTGGGGCAACAACGAGAACCACGAGCTCGACATCCCCGCGAACCTCGGTCCCGTCAAGGAGATCAGCGCCGGCACCCAGGGCACGTGCGCGATCAAGCAGGACGACACCGTCGCCTGCTGGGGCACCGGTCTCGTCGGCCAGTTCGACTTCCCGGCCGGGTTCACCGCCAAGTCGGTCTCGCTCGGCAGCGGCGTCAGCTGCGCGATCAAGCTCGACGACATGCCCTGGTGCACGGGCCAATTCCCGAACGGCGCGTCCGTCGTTCCGCCCGCAAGTATCGGCATGGTGCGCCAGGTCAACGTCGGCAGCTACCACGCCTGCGGCATCCGCCGGGCCAACAACGAGATGGCGTGCTGGGGCGTCGAGACGCAGAACGACGCCTCGCTCAACCCGCCGGCAGGCCTCGGTGAGGTCGAACAGATCGCCGTGGGCGAAGGCACCGCTTGCGCCGTGAAGCTCGCCGGTGGCGCTCCCGTGTGCTGGGGCATCAACTTCTACGGCCAGCCCTACAACACGAACCAGTACGACAACCCGGCCGTGCCGACCCCGACGCCGGTTCCGACGCCGACGGCGACGCCTGAGCCGACGCCGGTTCCCACGCCGACGCCGAC